>DASWBH010000096.1:0-5241 GCA_036390755.1 Thermoanaerobaculia bacterium | reverse complement strand
ACCGACGCATCGTTGCCGGGATCGATGATGGCGACGACGCGCGGACGATCGAGCACGCCGAAGACATGCTGCATCGCGGCCGCGCCCAGTTCGGTCGCGTAACCGCGGCCCCACGTGTCGCGCGCCAGCCACCAGCCGATCTCGAAATCGTCTGAGCGCCCGAGGGGTTGCGTACCGCCGAGACCGACGACGCGGCCGCTGCTCTTCTCGACCATCGCCCCCATGCAGACGTCGAACTGCTCGACTTGGCGCGCCTGCCGGGCGAGAAAGTCGTCGATCTCCTGCTCGGTGTACGGCTCGCCGTGGTGAACGTATCGCACGACTTCGGGATCCGTCGCCATCGCTTTGAACGCGGGACGATCGTCCGGCTGCCATGGTCTGATCACGAGGCGCTCGGTTTCGAGGCGAAACATCGCGCGGCAGCATATCCTTCAGAACGAGAATTGCATGCGACTCCGCCGATTCCGCGACCGCGACGAGGCCGGCGTCCTCCTCGGCTCTGAGCTGAAGCGCAAACTCGGAGATCGCAGCGACGTGATCGTGCTCGCGCTGCCGCGAGGGGGAGTCCCCGTCGCCGCGCGCGTGGCCGAGGCGCTCGGAGCGCCGCTCGATGTGTTCATCGTCCGGAAGCTCGGCGTGCCGGGTCACGAAGAGCTGGCGATGGGAGCGATCGCGAGCGGCGGCGTGCGCGTGATGAACGAGGACGTCTTGACCATGCTGCCAGTGCGGCAGGAGCTGATCGATCGCGTCGCGTCGCGCGAACAGGTCGAGCTCGAGCGTCGCGAGCGCGAGTATCGCGGCGCGCGTCCGCCGCTCGATGTGCACGATCGTACGGTGATCGTCGTCGACGATGGACTGGCCACCGGGTCGACGATGCGAGCGGCCGTTCGCGCGCTGCGGGCCATGCAGCCGCGATCGATCATCGTCGCCGTTCCGGTCGCCGCGCGCGAGACCCGCGACGCGCTTCGATCGGAAGCGGACGAAGTGGTCTGCCTGTGGACGCCGGAGCCGTTCCAGGCGGTCGGGTTGTGGTACGAGGATTTCGCGCAGACGAGCGACGACGAAGTGCACGAGCTCCTCGCGGCGACAAATTCGTGAGCGAGGAAGGCGTTCGCGTCGCTGTTCCGGGGGCGGTGCTCGAAGGGGATTTGGTCATTCCGGAGCGCGCCACCGGAGTCGTGCTGTTCGCACACGGCAGCGGAAGCAGCAGGTTCAGCTCGCGCAACCGGCACGTCGCGTCGGCGTTGCGCGGCGCCGGACTGGGAACCCTGCTGATCGATCTGCTCACGCAGGAAGAGGAGCGCGTCGACATGCGGACGGCGCATCTGCGGTTCGACATCGGCATGCTCGCGGAGCGGCTGGTCGGTGCGAGCGAGTGGCTCGCTGCGCAACCGGGCACGCGCGACCTGAAGGTCGGTCTGTTTGGCGCGAGCACGGGCGGCGGTGCGGCGCTCGTCGCGGCGGCGCGTGTGCCGGAGCGGATCGCAGCGGTCGTATCGCGAGGTGGACGGCCGGATCTCGCCGGCGATGCGCTGCCGCACGTGAAAGCGCCGACGCTGCTCATCGTCGGCGGCGATGACACGCCCGTGATCGCGATGAATCAGGAGGCGTACGACCGGATGAGCGCTTCGCGCGAATTGCGCATCGTGCCGGGCGCCGGTCATCTGTTCGAGGAGACGGGGACGCTGGAAGAAGTGGCCCGGCTGGCGCGCGACTGGTTCAGGCTCCACCTGCGGTGACCCGGCTCTGATCGACGGCCGGGTACGCTTCACGTTGGCCTCCTCGAATTCCGGGACTTCAGCGACAATATGGCATCACATGGCCCACGTGAAGCCCGGAGAAGAGGAGATCGTGTTCTTCGAAGTCGATCCGAAGAAGCACGCGATCGCGCGCATCGGCGTGACATCGATCAAGAGCGGCGGGAAGCTCATCGTGTACGTCGGGCCCGACGGGCCGCTCGACCGGACCTTCCGCGAGCGCTGGCTGCAGCACGAAGCTCAGAAGAAGAAGCCGGAGTGAGCGTCCGCCGGTGGCGCGGATCACCGCGGGTTTGCACGCCGGTCACCGAGGCGCTGCCGCGGCCTGACCATACTCGCTGAAGAAGGAGACCTCACATGCGAAGGGCTCTCTACTGGATCGGTTGGGCGATCCTGTTTTCACTTCCGCTCGCGTTTACCATTGAAATCATCGTCACGCAGGACCTTCCGGCTGTTCAGGCGTGGAAGTGGGCGATCCTGGCCGGAGCGGTGCTGCTGACGTACTTCGCCCGGAACCGCGACGACGTGCTCCACCACCACCTGGCCTGACACCGATCACCCGTGCAGCGAGATCACTGCCGCCGCGGCGATCACGATCGGCACCGCAGCCGCCGCGGCCAGGGTCGAGAAACCTTTCCACGATGAGAATTGGAATGCTTCGGCAACGCAGCTGCTCGCGAGAAACACGACCCAGACGTCCAACGCGATGTCGAAGGCCAGCAGGAGGACGGTCAGCGTGCAGCCGCCGTTCGCGATGAAGTCGAAGATCATCTTCCGCTGATTGCCTGACGAACCGAGCAAACTGGTGCTGTAGATCGCGATCGGGATCCTGTAGAAGGTTGACCACACGGCCGGCACCAGGCTCCATGCCAGAGCGGCCCGAACGTCGGCCGCTGTGGCGCGACCGTCGAGCCAGTTGCCGACGAAGGTCACGAGCCATGCAAAGACAAAAAAGAAAGCCACATACAGCGCCGCTTTGGCAATCATTCCCACCAGGATGAACGTGAGCATCGACGTGAGCGACAGGCCTGGCATGGTTACCGGTAGTTTGCGGATCTCGGGATCGGGCAGCGACGTGCAGATGCTCGCTAGGACGACGAGCTCGACGGTCCATCGCTTCCCGCCGCTGTCGAGAATCCGGCGCATCGTCTCGCGCGGCCGAACCAGCACGGCGACGAAATCCTTCAGCGACGGCGTGCTGGCGCTCATGCCTCAGAATACGGCCAAATGCGACGCGGAGTTCTCTTTGCAGGATTGATGCTCGCCAGCGCTCTGTCGGCGCAGGAACCGCGCGCCGCACACGTTTCGACAGCGTCGTTCCAGACGGGAGATGGTGCCGCGTTCACGTTGGCGTGGCGCTATGCGCCGGGTGACGCGCCCGGACGCGAGTCGCCGCAGTTCGACGACTCGAATTGGGCGCTGGTCGCCCCGGCCCTCGGCCCGGGCGAGTTCCCGCAGAGTGGCTGGAATGGCGTGGGTTGGTTCCGGCGTCATCTGATCTTCGATCGCGCGGTGCAGGATCACCCGATCGCGCTGACGTTTTCCGCGCCGGGTACTGCTGACGTCTACCTCGACGGCGCGCTCGTGTTGAGCGTCGGTCGTAGTGCATCGCCCCTCATTCCGGCGCAGAGGAGCGACGCGGCGGCCGTGACGTTTCGCGGAGACGCGCACGTCATTGCGGTTCGCTATACGTATCCGCCGGACGTGTCGCGGCCGGAAGGCGGATTCGGATTCCGGCTCACGCTCGCGCCCGCAGTTCCGCAGGGACTGCGCGCTGCGCACGACTGGATCGTCGCGATGCACGGCGCGATCGTCGCGCTTCCCGTGTTCCTGGTCTTTCTGCACCTCGCGCTCTTCGCTTTCGACCGCCGCGCGCGCGAGAACCTGTACTACGCCGGCGAGATGCTCTCGTTCGCGCTAATCGTGCTGCACGAGTACCGCGAGAACTTCTTCGCCAGCGATGCCGCGCGCGACTTCATCGACCGAACGAGCGCAGGGACGCCGATGGTCGCGATCTTCTTCGGCATCCTGACCTACTACAGCGTTCGCACGAAGCGGATCCCGCGATCGTGGCGGCTCATGGCCGCGATCGGTCTGGTCCTGTTCGTGGCGTCATTTGTCGCTCGCGATTGGTCCGGGTATCTGTGGATGCCGTATTTTGCTGCCATGCTGATCGACATCGTGCGCATCGAACATCGCGGCGACACGATCGAGCGCGGCGGCACGGCGATCTTTCTCCTCAGCTTCGCCGCGTTCTCGATTGCGGTCGTCCTGCAGATCCTGATCACCTTCGGTGTACTGAAATCGGTCGGCGGGATCACCGAGGTGTACGTGTTCGGGATCGTGGCGTCGGCGGTGGGGATGTCGTTGTATCTCGCGCGCAATGTCGGCGATTCGCGGATTTTCGCGCTCGAGAACGAGCGAAAAACGCGCGAGCTGAACCGTGCCCGCGAGCTGCAGCTCTCCATGCTGCCGAGGGACGTGCCGCGCGTGGAGGGACTCGATGTCGCCGTCGGAATTCAAACTGCAGCGGAAGTCGGCGGCGATTACTACGACATTCGCCGCGACGGCGACGACGCGCTGCTCGTCGCGTTCGGCGATGCGACCGGCCACGGCCTCGCGTCCGGCATCGTAGTGACCGCGGCGAAAGCTTTGTTCTCGTCGGTCTCTCCGGACGGCTCGCTCGCCGGCCATCTCGGCGATTTCAGCCGTGCGCTGCGCGCGATGCATCTGCCCGGATTTCTCCGCATGTGTCTGTCGCTCACTCGAGTGTCGCGCAATGAAGCGGTCGTTGCGTCGGCTGCGATGCCGCCGATCCTGATCCGCCGTGCCGCCACTCGATGCATCGAAGAGCTCGGCCGCGGCGAGCTTCCCCTCGGCAGCAGTTTGACGCTGCATTACCAGGAGCGAAGAACCGCCTTGTCGGCTGGCGACACGCTGCTGTTCGCGACCGACGGCTTCGCCGAACAGGCGCTCGCCGACGGCCGCCAGTTCGGCTACGACGGAGTGGCCGGCGCGCTGCTCGCGGCTGGAGATGCGCCATCCGCGAGCGAAGTGATCGGCCGGCTCTTCGCGATCGCCGCTGAATTTCGCGGCGCGCGGCCGCAGGACGACGACATCACCTTCGTCGTCGTCCGGGTCAGCTGACCCACGTCATTCTGAGCGCCGCAGAGCGCGAAGAATCCGGGCGGCGGAATCGCGCCACCGCCCAGATTCTTCGCCGTCTTCGCGGCTCAGAATGACGACGTCACGGTCCAATCGCCGCCAGATGCTTCTTCGCGAGCTCCGCGTTGAGCGGCGGCAGCTCCTTCGCCGACCAGCGGTCGAAGTCCGAGATGACATCGCCGAGCTCGCGCGCGATCGCGTCGGTGCGCTCGATCTGCATCTGCGTCGGAGGTCCCTCGTATCCGTTGACCGAGCTGTACAAGTCGGCGAGGTTCTCGCGCAGCCGCTCCTCGCCCGTGATCATGCCGCCTTCCTTCGT
>DASWBH010000095.1:0-2820 GCA_036390755.1 Thermoanaerobaculia bacterium | reverse complement strand
TCCGAAGGTCTTCAACGACCTCTACACGAACATGGTTGCCGCGGGCGAAGCGGGCGGTATTCTCGACACGATCCTTCAGCGCCTCGCCGCATACATCGAAAAAGCCGTCAAGCTGAACAGCCAGGTGAAGTCGGCGATGATCTATCCGGTCGCGGTCATCTCGATCGCCTGTATCGTCGTCGCGGTCATTCTCTGGAAGGTCATCCCGGTCTTCGCCGCCCTGTTCAAGGGCCTCGGCGCCGAGCTGCCTGCGCCGACGCGCGTGGTCATCGCCCTGTCGAACTTCATCGCCGACTTCTGGTGGCTCATGACACTCGTCATCGTCGCCTCGGTCTTCTCGATCCGGCGCTACCACGCGACCTACAAGGGCCGCCGCGTGCTGGACGCGATCCTGCTGAAGATCCCGGTCCTGGGAATGCTGCTGCGCAAGATCGCAGTCGCGCGTTTCTGCCGCACGCTGGCCACGCTGACGTCGTCGGGCGTGCCGATTCTCGACGGACTGGCAATCACCGCACGCACGGCCGGCAACGCCATCGTCGAAGACTCGATCATGGCCACGCGCAAGTCGGTCGAAGAAGGTAAGACGATCAGCGAGCCGCTCGGCGATACGGAAGTGTTCCCGCCGATGGTCGTGCAGATGATTGCGGTCGGCGAACAGACCGGCGCGCTCGACACGATGCTGTCGAAGATCGCCGACTTCTACGAAGACGAAGTCGACACGGCCGTGGCCGGCCTGATGAAACTTCTCGAGCCCGTGCTCATCGCATTCCTCGGCGTCGCGATCGGCGGCATCGTCATCGCCATGTACATGCCGATGTTTACGCTCATTGGACAGATTGGATAAGACGCAGCTCTCAGCTGTCAGCTCTTAGCTCTTAGGAGGGGCGGCGCCGTTCGCGCCGCCCTTTGTCTTTGGGCGGTGCTCCTAACAGCTAAGAGCTAAGAGCTAAGAGCCGATGCCCCAACTTCCCAGCGACGCACGAATGCTGATTGCGGTCCGGGTGATCGTCGTGACGACGCTCATCCTGGCGGCGCTCATCATTCAGTACACCGTCCGCGAGTTCCTGCCGATCAACTACATCTACGTGATCGCCGGCCTCTGCTACGGGCTCACGCTGGTCTACATCGCGCTCGGCCGGGCGGTGTCGTCGCGCGTCCTGAACCTGACCATCCAGATCGGCGGCGATCTCGTCGTCGAGACGCTGCTGGTCTACTTCACCGGCGGACTCGACTCGCCGTTCTCGTTCATGTACCTCGTCTCGATCATCACCGCGGCGATGGTCCTGTTCCGCCGGGGCGGGATGATGGCCGCGTCGGGCGCGGTCATCCTGTATGGCGGACTCGGCGACCTGATGTACTACGGCGTCATCCCGGTGCCGCAGCAGACGTGGTTCATACCGACGCCCTGGACCTCATCGCGGCTCTACTTCAACATGGCCACGAACTTTGCCGGCTTTTACGCGACGGCGCTCCTGGTTTCGATCATCTCCGAGAAGCTGAGGAAAACATACGAGGAGCTCGACGCGAACAAGCAGAACCTCGCCGAGCTTCGCGCCCTGAACCAGAACGTCGTGGAATCCATCCCGTCGGGCCTCATCACCCTGACGCAATACGGCACCGCCGCGTTCATCAATCCCGCTGCGTGTTCGATCCTGCAGGTGGAGGGGGACTCAGTCCTCGGCAAACACATCACCGAGATCGGCTTTGTGTCGACCGAGCAGTGGAACGACATGCGGCAGCAGCTCACCGACGGCTCGCTGGTACGGCAGGAGACGGAGATCGATGTCAACAGCGACCTGCGGTCGGTCGGCTTTGCGCTCGCGCCGCTCTCGACTCTCGAAGGTCAATCTTCCGGCTACACGCTCATCTTTCAGGATTTGACCGAGGTGAAGAAGCTGGAAGAGGAGCTGAGGCTGAAGGACAGGATGGCCGCCGTGGGCGAGCTTTCGGCGGGCATCGCACACGAGATCCGCAATCCGCTCGCGGCCATCGCCGGCTCGGTGCAGATGCTCCGGAACTCGGACTCGCTCACGCCGCAGGAGCAGCGGCTGATGTCGATCGTGCTTCGCGAGTCCGAGCGATTGAACAAGACGATCGCCGACTTCCTCCGCTTCGTGCGCCCGCAGGAAAAGCGCACCGCGGAGTTCGACATCGCCGCGAGTCTCGCCGAGACGCTCGACCTTCTTGCGAACTCGTCGGAGCTGCGCAAGGACCATCACATCCGCCGCGAGATCGATCCGCCCGCCTTCACGATCCTCGGCGACAGCGATCAGATCCGCCAGGTGTTCTGGAACATCGCTCTCAACGCGATGCGCGCGATGGCGTCCGGCGGAACGCTGACGGTACGCGCCGAACCGGCCGACGGAACGTACCGGATCGTGTTCTCCGACAGCGGCCGCGGCATGAGCGACTCCGATCAGCGCCGTCTCTTCCAGCCGTTCCGGACGAATTTCGCCGGCGGCACCGGTCTGGGGATGGCGATCTGCTATCGCATCGTGGAGGAGCACGGCGGCCGGATCGACGTGCAGTCGCGGGTGGGAGAGGGCACCGCCATCAGCGTCGTGCTGCCGATTTACTTCGATCGGGGCGCACACCGTTACGTCATCAAGGCAGGAGATCCTTCGGCGGCTTCGCTCCCTCAGGATAAAATTCTGCGGTGACCGATCCTCGCGTCCTCGATCCGATCGCGAAAGACGACGAACTTCAAACCGAACTTTCCCTCCGGCCCAAACTCCTCCGCGAGTACATCGGCCAGCAGAAGGTCAAAGCGAATCTCGAGATCTCGATCACCGCGGCGCGGCAGCGGAAGGAAGCGCTCGA
>DASWBH010000094.1:0-2098 GCA_036390755.1 Thermoanaerobaculia bacterium | reverse complement strand
CCAACGACCTCGATCAGCAGCGTTCGCGCGGCGAGAACCCCCTCAAGCTCAAGCGCATTCATCACGTCGAGTTCTGGGCCGGCAACGCCAAGCAGTCCGCGTACTACTACCGCAGGGCTTTCGGCTTCTCGCAGATCGCATACAGCGGACTCGAGACCGGCAACCGTACGGCGGCATCGTACGTTCTCGGGCAGGGGAAGATCCGCTTCGTCATCACGTCTCCGCTCAACCCGCATCATCCGGCCGCGGAGCACATCCGCAAACATGGCGACGGAGTGTGTGACATCGCCCTGCTCGTCGAAGACGCCGACTTCGCGTTCGAAGAGGCGGTGCGCCGCGGAGCGATGGCCGCGATCGAGCCGCATGACGTGCACGACGAGTTCGGCAGCGTCCGCCGCGCCTCCGTTCACACGTACGGCGACACCATCCACACGTTCGTTTCGCATAAGGACTACAGAGGCGCGTTCCTGCCCGGCTACGTCGCGGCGGAGGTTCCCGGCGACGATGGCGGTCTGCTGGTCGTCGATCACATCGTCGGCAACGTCGAGCTCGGGCGGATGAACACCTGGGCCGACTGGTACAGCAAGGTGATGGGCTTCTCGCGCTACATCACCTTCGACGACAAGGACATTTCCACCGAGTACAGCGCGCTGATGTCGATCGTGATGTCGGACGACAACCGCCTCGTAAAGTTCCCGATCAACGAGCCGGCGCCCGGCCGCAAGAAGAGCCAGATCGACGAGTACCTCGACTGGTATCACGGCCCGGGCGTGCAGCACGTCGCGCTGCTTTGCGGCGACATCATCGAGACGGTCGGCCGCCTGAAGGCGAACGGCGTCGAGTTCCTCAGCGCGCCTGCGTCGTACTACGAAGAGCTGCGCGACCGCGTCGGCGAGATCGACGAGCCGATGGACAAGCTCCGCGAGCTCAACATCCTCGTCGACCGCGATCCGGAAGGGTACCTGCTGCAGCTCTTCACGAAGCCGGCCCAGGACCGGCCGACTCTCTTCTTCGAGATCATCCAGCGCAAGGGCAGCCGCGGGTTCGGCAAGGGCAACTTCAAGGCGCTGTTCGAGAGCATTGAGGCGGAGCAGGCAAAGAGGGGTAACCTTTGAGTTGTCGGTGCTCGGTTGTCGGTTGTCGACGCAATGCGTCGCCTTGACAACCGACAACCGACAACCGACCACTCCATGACGACTATTGACCGTCAGCCCCGGATCGCACTGAGCTACCAGTCCGGTTTCGGCAACGAATTCGCGACCGAAGCGCTGCCGGGGGCGTTGCCGGAGAACCAGAACTCACCACAGCGCGTCGCGTACGGCTTGTACGCGGAACAGCTCAGCGGCACGCCGTTCACGGCGCCGCGTCACGCGAACCGGCGCGGGTGGCTGTATCGCATCCGGCCGTCCGTCCGCCACGAGCCGTTCCGCAAGTTGCGCGACGGCGATGCGCTCACGGCCGGCACACCGAATCAATTGCGATGGGATCCGTTCCCGATTCCGTCGAAGGCCGTCGACTTCATCGACGGCGTGGTCTCGATCTGCGGCAACGGCGACCCGGCCATGACGGCCGGCATTCGTGTCCACGTCTACGCCGCGAATCGCTCGATGACCGATCGCTTTTTCTACGATGCCGACGGCGAGCTGCTGATCGTGCCGCAGCAGGGGACGCTGAGCGTGCGCACAGAGCTCGGCGTGCTCGACGTCGAGCCGGGCGAGATCTGTGCGATTCCGCGGGGCATCAAGTTCCGCGTCGAAGTCGATGGCGACGTCCGCGGCTACATCTGCGAGAACTTCGGTTCCTCATTTCGTCTGCCCGACCTCGGCCTGATCGGCGCGAATGCGCTGGCGAGTGCGCGAGATTTTCAGACGCCGGTCGCCGCGTACGAGGATCGCGACGGCGAGTTTGACGTCGTGGCGAAGTTTCTCGGCAATCTCTGGACCGCGCGCATCGACCACTCGCCGCTCGACGTGGTGGCGTGGCACGGCAACTACGCGCCGTACAAGTACGACCTGCGCCGCTTCAACGCCATCAGCAGCGTCTCGTTCGATCATCCCGATCCGTCGATCTTCACCGTGCTGACGTCGCCGTCCGAGAT
>DASWBH010000093.1:0-6502 GCA_036390755.1 Thermoanaerobaculia bacterium | reverse complement strand
CGTCGGCGACTCGGTCATCGAAATGGGTGAAGCGCATGGCGAGTGGAAGCCGATGCCGGCGGCCGTTCACCTCTTCGTGCCCGACGCCGATGCGGTGTTCCGAAGCGCGACCGAGGCGGGCGCGACCGTGCTGTATGCGGTAGCCAATCAGCCGTATGGAGAACGCGCCGGAGGTGTCACCGATCCGTTCGGCAACCAGTGGTTCATCGCCACGTCGAAGCCGTTACGATAGCGGGCGTGATCCGCGCCCTCGCACTCCTTGCCGCGTTCGTTGCGACGTCAGCCACGGCAGCCGAGTTGCGCGAGCTCGCCAATTACGACGCCGTCCAGCACGCGATCGAGTCCTCTTCGGCGCCGATCCGCGTCGTGAATCTGTGGGCGACCTGGTGTGCGCCGTGCGCCGCCGAGATGCCCGACCTGCAAAGAATCGCGGATCGCTTTCCGCACATCGACGTCATCGGCGTATCGCTCGACGACACGATCGCCGACAGCCGCGCTCAAGGCAAGAAAACCGTGACGTCGTTTCTTCACGAGCGCGGAGTGAAGTTCCGCAACTTCTATTTCACGGGCGGACAGAATCAGCTCGCGGAAGGATTCAAGTTCGAAGGCGGACTGCCAATGACGTTCGTCTTCGACTCCTCCGGCAAAGAAGTGGCACGCGTGGTGGGAAAGATTGATTACCACGCATTTTCGACCACGCTCGCCGCGCTGGAGAAACAGCACACGAGGTGACCGATGAAACGACTGTTCGCTGTTGCGCTTGCATGTTCCTTTGCACTCGCTGTCGCCGCTGATGAGCTCGCGGTCGGCGCCAAAGCTCCCGGCTTCTCACTCGTCAACGCGATCGACAACAGGCGCGTAACGTTCACGGCGGGAGACGGAAAACTCTCCGTTGTCGTCTTCACGTGCAACCAATGTCCTTACGCCAAGGCCTTCGAGAACCGCCTCGTCTCCCTCGGACGCGAGTACGCGAAGCGCGGCGTCGTCTTCTACGCGATCGATCCGAATGACGACGACGCGTACCCCATCGAGAAGATCAGCGAGATGCGCGACCGCGCCACGGCGAAGAGCTACCCGTTCCCGTACCTCAAGGACGCCGACAGCGCGATTGCGCGTGCGTACGGCGCACGCGTCACGCCGCATGTCTATGTCATCGACGGAACCGGCACCGTGCGCTACCGGGGTTACGTCGATGACAGCGCAAAACTGGAGCAGCGGCAGCACACCGGCCTGACTGACGCGCTCGATGCGCTCCTTGCCCGCCGCGAGGTTCAGCGGACGGCCACGCGCGCGTTCGGCTGCACGATCAAGTTCAAGGGCAGCTCGTAGTCAACGGACCGTGACCCGCCTATTTCGGAAGCTAGCCGCCTCGTCCGTGATCCCTATCACGGGCAATGACTTATCCGGCATCTTCGTTGCGTAACTACGGCATATATCGAAAGGGGGATACGGGTGGCATCGCGCGACGAACATCCGAGCCGTCGCAGGACTGACTTCGAGCCTCAGGCGGCGGAGCCGCGGCTGCGGGTCCTGGCGGTGGATGACGACGCGGCGTATCTCCAGTACCTCAACCTCGTCCTGACTCGCGCCGGCTTCGACGTGCAATTGGACGCCGATGGTAACGCAGCGATCGAGCGGCTTCGCGGCGGTTGCGACATCGACCTTCTCCTCATCGACCTCACCATGCCGGGCATCGATGGCATCGAGACCGTTCGCCGGATCCAGGAGGAGTGCCGCGTCCCCGGTCTCTACACGATTCTACTGACGGCGAGCGCTGGCACCGAGACGAAGCTGCGTGCGCTAAATAGTGGATTCGATGACTACTTATCGAAGGCGTCGCCGAAGTCCGAGATCGTCGCGAAGGTCCGCAGCGCCGCCCGCCGGCTGCAGATGGAGCGCCGCCTTCACGTGCAGAACGAGGAGCTGCAGATCCTCGCGTTGACCGACGAGTTGACCGGCATCGCCAACCGTCGCGCGCTCTTCCGCGCCGGCGCCGAGATCCTCGGCGGCGCGCGCAAACTGAGCGTCGTGCTCTTCGACCTCGATCGATTCAAAGACGTCAACGACACGTTCGGACATCTCGCCGGCGATCGCGTTCTCGCCGATGTCGCCGCGACATTCAAAGCGAACACGCGCTACGGCGACATCATCGGAAGATACGGCGGCGACGAGTTCGTGCTGCTGCTTCCGGACACCGGAGCGGACGAGGCAAAGCAGATCGCGGACCGGATTCTGGCCAAAATTCGTCAGCGCACCTGGACGATTTTCGGCACATCGCTGTCCGTAAGCGCCCAGGCAGGGATCGGGACGGCCCCTCCCGGCAACTCGCTGCATGACGTGCTCGCGATTTGTGACCAGGCCCTGTACCGGGGCAAGGGCCGCGTGGAAGCTGTTCGCGATCTGAGAACGGGCGCTCGGTAGCTCGGGCACAAGTTCGGCACGCTTGCCGCGAGATGGCTCAACGTCGACGCAGCGTCGGCGCGGAGGTGCTTGACGGCGGCGTCAGCTTCCGCGTGTGGGCGCCGGCACGATCGCGTGCGAGCGTGGTCATCGAGCCGAACGGCGACGAGTTTCCGCTCGATCGCGAACGCGACGGCTACTTCTCCGGAATCGTCTCCACTGCGTCCGCCGGCACGCGTTATCGCTTTCGACTCGACGACGACGAGGATGCGTATCCCGATCCTGCGTCGCGCTTTCAACCGGACGGTCCGCACGGGTCATCCGAAGTCATCGATCCGCTGCGCTATCGCTGGCGCGACACGCAGTGGCGCGGCGTGACGATGAAGGGCCTCGTCGTTTACGAGATGCACATCGGCACGTTCACGCGCGACGGCACGTTCGCGTCGGCGATCGACTGCCTGCAGAGCATCGCCGACGTCGGAGTGAATCTGATCGAGGTGATGCCGGTGAACGAGTTTCCCGGCCGGTTCGGATGGAGCTACGACGGCGTCGATCTATGGGCTCCCACGCGTCTGTACGGATGTCCTGACGACTTCCGCGGCTTCGTCGACGCCGCGCACTCGCACAACCTCGCCGTCATCCTCGACGTCGTCTACAACCATGTCGGACCGGACGGTTGCTACCTGTCGAAGTATTCGCTCTCGTATTTCACGAAGAAGTACCAGAACGACTGGGGCGACGCGATCAGCTTCGACGACCGTTGCTCGTCAGGCGTGCGCGAGTTCTTCGCCGAGAACGCGGCGCACTGGATCGACGAGTTTCATCTCGACGGTCTGCGCATCGACGCGACGCAGTCGATCAACGATGCGAGCGATCGGCACATCCTGCGCGAGATCTCCGATCGCGCGCGAGCCGCGGCGCGGGACCGCGACATCGTCCTGATCGCGGAGAACGAGCCGCAGGACGTTCGGCTCGTGACCGACTACGGCATCGATGCCATGTGGAACGACGACTGGCACCACTCGGCGCGCGTCGCGGCGACGGGGCGAAGCGAGGCGTATTACACCGACTATCGCGGACGCCCGCAGGAATTCGTGTCGATGGCGAAGCTCGGGTTCCTGTATCAGGGGCAACGCTACAAGTGGCAGAAGAAACGGCGCGGCACGCCGTCGTGGCAGATCCCGCCCGAGCGGCTCGTCTGTTATCTCCAGAATCACGATCAGATCGCGAACTCGTTTTCAGGATTGCGTCTGCACGAGCTCACGTGGCCCGGACAACTGCGTGCGCTGACCGCGCTCCTTCTTCTGCAGCCGCAGACGCCGATGCTGTTTCAGGGACAGGAGTTCGCGGCGTCCGCGCCGTTCCTCTATTTCGCCGATCACAATCGCGAGATCGCACCGAGAGTGGCGAAAGGACGCCGCGAGTTTCTCAGGCAGTTTCCGTCGATCGCCGCGGTCGAGGAGCATCTTCCGGCGCCGGAGAACGCTGAGACATTCGAACGGAGCAAACTCGATTTTCGCGAACGCCAGCGCAACCGCGCATGGATCGAGCTACATCGCGATCTCATCAAGCTGCGGCGCAGCGATCCGATGATCTCGCAGCAGCGTTCCGACATCCTGCACGGCGCCGTGATCGCGGAGGATGCGTTCGTGCTGCGATGGCTCACCGGCCGCGACGACGACCGGCTTCTTCTCGTGAACCTCGGACGCGTCGTCGATCTCGATCCGGCACCCGAGCCGCTGCTCGCGCCTCCGCTTGATTGCGAATGGGAAGTCCTCTGGTCGAGCGAATCGCTGCGCTACGGCGGGACAGGAACCGCGCCGCTCGACACGGAAGAGAACTGGCGCGTGCCGGCGCACGCGGCCGTATTTCTCCGGCCGCGTGCGCGCGGATGATGATCAGCTCTCGCCGTCGCGAGGGACGCGAATCTGGTTCTGCACGTCCTTCACGCCGGTCACCGACTCGACGATATCCTCGGCTCGCCGCTTCTCGCGACGGTCCTGAACCGTGCCGGTCAGCGTCACCGTCGCGCTGCTCACGTTCACTTCGATCTCGGTCGCGTCGACGAAGTCGTCCAGCGACAGGAGCTCGCAGACGTCCTCGCGGATGCGCTCATCGGAGCGCTGGTAGTTCTTCGGCCCGCGTCCGCGGAACGACTGCCGCTGCGTGCCCCAGTCGTTTCCGCTGCTTTGTCCGACGGCGCCGCGGTTGTAGTCGCCGCGGTTGTAGTCGCCACGATTGAAATCGCCGTAATCGTTCGCGCGGAATCCGCCGCGATCGCTCTCGAGATCGGAGTAACCGCGCGGCCGATCGTAACCGGGACCGTCACCGCGGTAACCCATGTCGCGGCCCCAGTCGCCGCGGCCATGCGGGCGTCCGTAGCCGCGAGGGCCGAAATCGTCACGGTCGCTCATGCTGAAGTCGCGATCGCGGTCGTGCTCGCCACGCATGTAGCCTTCGCCTTCGTAGCCGAACATCCCGCGGTTTTCGGGCTCCCCGAATCTGCCGCGATTCTCGTTCGCCATAGCTCCTCCTTACAGACATGAAACCCAGCAACACGCGACCAGGCGGCGACTGCGGATTACGCTCTATGGCGCCCCGATCGTGAAGCGAAATCGACGTGTTTCGCCGTCGCGAACACCACCTCGTTCGTATGACTGTTCGGCGAAAAACAGCTCGTGTTCCGGCGTGATCACGATCGCCGTCGACGACCGCGTGCCGTACCGTTCGCCGGCGACGAACACTTCGTTTTCGACATGCCCGGTTCCGCGACGCGTGGCGAGAAACTGCAGGACTGACTCGACCATTTCTTGTGCATCGTCGATTGTGGCGAGCCCTGCGATCGCCGCTCGCGCCTCGTCGACTTTCGGCCAGCGCTCGCCTGCAGGTGCATTGCTGAGCGCGTGAATGCCGTCAGCCAGTCGCATCACGCTTCCGGAGAGCAGCACGACTTCATCGGCACTCCCGGCGAGCAGATGAAAGCCGGCGTACTCGTGCGCGCGCGGGGCCACATCCTTCAGGTACTGCACAGCCGGTGTATGGCCGAGCACGAATTCACTGACGAGCTCGCCGCGCGAGCGCTTTCCCGGCTCCCGTTCGCTGCCGCGCAGGTTCGTCACCGCTGCAAAGCGTCCATCGCGAGTCACTGCGAGCCATGTCCCGCCCTGCAGCCCGTCGCGGCCTCCGAGGATCTCCGGTGCGTCAGGCCAGAAGGCAGCGGGGAGCGTCGGCCGGTCGTAGTCCTCGTCGCGATTCGCCGCGATCACGAGCGGAAATTTCGATGCGTGTAACGAGATGGCGACGAGGCACATGCGCCGGGAGTTTACGGCTCTCGAGAGATGTTTTGCGCGACGTCCAATGCCGTACTTGAAATCGTGTATCTCGGTGGCGCTGGCGCTTGCGTTGAGCGCGCCTCCCCTGCTCGCCGGCGACACCGCGCGCCAGCGGCAGGAGCTCGAGCAGCTCGCGCGCGACCTGAACCGCGTCCTGGGTGACGGCAAAGCCGAGGTGACGGGCCGCCGCGCGCCGGTGCCGCCGGTGACGGTTCCGGAACCGTCGCACGCGTCGCCGTATGCGACCGCTCTCATCGATGCGATGAACCGCGAGCGCGCGGCGTACGGCCTCATGCCGCTGCGCCTCAACGGCCGTCTCTCGCTCGCTGCCGGCGATCGCATCAACGACATGTTCGCGAAGCACTACTTCGATCATGTCTCGCCCGACGGCATCGATCCCTTCAGCTGGGTCGAGAAGCGCGGCTACGACTACACCGAGATCGGCGAGAACCTGGCCGTCGGCTACCGGAGCGCGCCCGGCGTGGTCGACGGCTGGATGCACTCGCCCGGACATCGCGCAAACATCCTGAAGAGTGACTTTGACGAGATCGGCGTGGCCGTCGCCGCCGGGTCTCCCGCGCGCCCGTACGGCGGCCCGACCGTCGTCGCGCTATACGGCGCGCGGTAACGGTTCAGTCGTAACAGCTAACCTCGCAACTCTCCCGGACGTCTGTCGTATACGGCAGCAGGCGTCCTTCCCGGGACGAAGGAGAAACGATGTCCAGACTCGGGCGAATCCTCATCATCCTCATCATCGCCGCTGCGGCGAG
>DASWBH010000092.1:0-3544 GCA_036390755.1 Thermoanaerobaculia bacterium | reverse complement strand
GAGCTGTCGGTCCATCAAAGTTATGCATGAATTTCGTCTCTCCTTCGTGTAAGACCCGTGACGCAGCTCACACGGAACAAAATTTTCGCTGCTGCTACGATCCGCCTGATGGCGAAGGTGTTGTTCGGGGTGATGCTGATGATGGTCGCTACGGCGGCAGCTCCAGCTCAGCTCGACAGTGCGATCGCCAGCGCGCAGCAGCTGGCGACCTCGGGCAATGCGGCCGCGGCGATAACGGCTTATCGCAGGCTGCTGCCGCAAACGACCGGAGTCACGCGCGCGCGCGTTCTCGATGCGCTTGCCGTGTTGGAGATCGATGGTGGAGATTACAAACGCGCGACGCGCGATGCGAACGCGGCCGCTGTGCTTTTCGCTGCGTCGGGCCACCTCACCGAACAGGCCAACGCCTTGAATCATGTGGGGCTTGCCGCGCTCTATGCCGGTGATTACGAACGCGCCGCGCGAACGCTCAACGTCGCAATTCCCCTTTCAACGGCTTCAAAAAACTACTCTGGGCTGGCCGAGCAGGTCACGAATCTCGCGAATGTCGACTTTTTTCTCGGCCACTACGCCGATGCTGCGGCGAACTACGACCGCGCGCTCCAGATCACGGACGCGCACGCCGCCGAAGCGTGGACGGCGCGCCGCCGGCACCTGATCCTCGTGAACAAGGCCACCCTCGACCAGCGCCTCGGCCGTGACCGCGAAGCGCTCGCCGTCTACAGACAAATCCAAGCCGGCACGACCAACCTGCCGCCCAACGAGCAGGCCCAGGTCCTCATGAACCTCGGGGTGCTCTATCGCCATCTCGGCGATCCGATCAAGGCGCTCCAGACTTACGACCAGGCGCTCGGACTGTTCTCCCTGCAGCACTCGACCGAAGGAGAGCTCGCCGTCATGCGAAATCGCGGGATCGTGCTCGCCCTCGATCTTCGGCAGCTCGACGCGGCGCGCCAGACGTTCTCCGACGCGCTCGATCGCGCCACCAAAGCAAAGAATGGACGGCAGATGCTGCAGGCGCAGCTCTATCGCGGTGAAACGGAGCTCCGCGCCGGCACGATCGAGCCCGCGCGCGCCGACTTCCAGGCGAGCCTCGACGCGGCCCGCTCGCTTCGCACGCCGGAAGAGGAATGGAAGGCGCTGTACGGCCTCGCGCGGACGGAGCTGCGACAGAACGATGCCGCTTCATCTCGCATTCATCTGCAGCAGGCCGTCGATGTCATCGAGAAGATCCGCGAGGGCATCAAGGTCCCGACGCTGCGATCCGACTTTTTCAACGACAAGCGCGATGTCTACGACCTGCTGATCAGCCTCGAGCTGCAGCAGGCGGACGTTCAGCGCGTTTTCGACCTCGTCGAACGGAGCCACTCGCGCGCCTGGCGCGATCTCCTCGGTTTGACCGCGCCGATCACGGTTTCTCAGGTTCAGCGCGCGCTTCCGGCCGGCGCGCTCCTGATCGACGCGTGGAGCTCGCCGGTCGGATCGGCCTTGATTTCGATTACCCGCAGCAGTGCTGACGTCAAGCAGGTTGCGGTCGATGAAGCGGAGGTCCGGAAGCTCGCCGACGATCTCCAGGCCGGACCATCGCCCGATTGGCAGAGTGTCGCGTCCAGGATCGGCGAGAAGCTGTTGCGGCCGCTCCCGCCCGAAACGCAGCACGTGATCGTTGTTCCCGACGGGCCGCTCAGCGTCATTCCGTTCGAGCTTCTGCCGGTCAGCGGGCGACCGCTCGTTCAGCAGGCGGCGGTCAGCTACCTTCCCACGGCCGCGATGCTGGTCCGACGTGCGCCGGCGCAGGAACGGTTGGCCTTACCGTGGACGAACCAGTTACGCGCGTTCGCGGATCCGGTCTTCGCGTCGGCTCGCCTGGACGATCCGAATCAGTTGCGAACGCAGCTCGCCGCGTCAGCCGGCGAGGCAAAAGGAATTGCCTCCGAGGTCGGCGGCCGCTCGGTTCTCCACCTTGGAACGGACGACCGGAAGGCGTACCTCTACGCGACCGATGCGCGCGCGCCGCTGCTGCACATCGCCACGCATGCGTTCGCCGACGAGAACGCGCTGGAGCAATCGCGGATGTTGTTCTCGCCCGACAAGGGCTCGTCGTCGGCCGAGTATCTGTTCCTGAAAGAGGCGTATGCGCTGCCGCTCCAGCACGTCGAGCTGGCGGTGCTCAGCGCGTGCGACACGGAGCGCGGCCGCGTCGTCCGCGGCGAGGGCGTTCAATCCTTCAGCCGCGCGTTCCTCGCGTCCGGCGCGCGAAGCACGGTGACCACGTTGTGGCGCGTACCCGATCAGCCAACCGCTGCGTTCATGAAAGTCTTCTACCACCACCTCCAACGAGGCGAGTCGCGGGCCGAGGCGTTGCGCCAGGCGAAGCTGAAGTTTCTGCGGAGCGGATCGCAGCTCAGCAATCCGCACTACTGGGCGGCGTTCGTCCTGACAGGTGAGGGTTTGCAGCCGATCCCGCGCGCGATCCGGTGGAGAAGCATCGTGCTGATTGCGATCGCAATCCTCGGAGTCGCGGCGCTCTGGATTGCGGCAGCTCGCCGCCGCCGCCCGGTTGCGTGAAAGAGCGGTGGCAAGCCGCTGCACTCCAGATAATATCTGTCGATGCTCGCCGCGATTCTGTTCCTCGCCGTACAGCTTGGTGTCGGCAGCTTCGAGCACCTCAACGCGCCGGCGAATCTCGACTTCGAAGAGGTCGACGCGGATGGCAGGCCCGTTCACTGGATCGTGCTACCGCCTGACGCGGAGCAGTATGAATTCGAGGTGACGACGACCGATCAGGATCCGAGTACCGGCGCGCGCTCCGCCGTCATCCGACGCGATCCCGGAAAACACTACGGCGAGCAGGCCGTGACGCTCACCCAGGTCCTCGACGCGCCGGTCTATCGCGGTCACCGGGTTCGTCTGCGCGCGTGGATCAAGCGGCACGGCCGCGCGGGCGACGCGATTCTCCGGATCCGGCAGACGCGACAGGGCGGCCGGCCTGCCGAGAATCGAATCACGCTCAGGAACAGCACGAGCTGGAAGCAGTACGAGCTGACGGTCGATGTTCCCGCGGACGCGACGACGATCGAGTACGGCGTGATGATGAAAGACGGTGAGCTCTCGATCGACTCGGTCGCATTCGACATCGTGGACGGCAAGTCATTCTGAGCGCCGCAGAGCGCGAAGAATCTGGGCGGGGGCGCGATTCTCCCCTCCCAGATTCTTCGCCGTCTTCGCGGCTCAGAATGACGGCGGCCGATCGTCGTCGATTTTGCGCGTCGTGAAGTAGCGCTTCAGCCACATCGACAAGCCGTCGAGGCCGGGGAAGAGCACGCGTTCGGTGATGTTCGCCTGGTCCAGTTTGTCGCGGACTTCCCACTTGAGACTCGCTGGAATCACGATGCGGCGGTATGCGGCTTCGCGGCGCTTGAGCAGATCCTCGAGCGAGAGGCGTGCGCTCGACGGCAGCGAGAACAGCGCGAACTGGTTGACGATGCGTTCATCGAGCGACGGCGGTTCGAAGAAGAGGACGAAGTCATGCTTCGTCAGCGAG
>DASWBH010000091.1:0-4574 GCA_036390755.1 Thermoanaerobaculia bacterium | reverse complement strand
CTCGGAATTCCGTTCAGCCCGCAGTTCCGGAAAACGTTGCGTATTTACAGCCTGGAGCGGGAAGCGATGACCGTGAACATCGGCTGGGCCGGCGGCGCGACGACCTCTGTCGAGCTGCGGCCGGGGAGAGACATCTTCCACCCTGCGTACGCGGAGTTGAGCGAACTTCCGGACATTGACGCCGTCGGATTCTCGCCGGTGAAGGCAGACCTCATCATCGAATCTGCCGATCCCTCGCGGCGCATCTGGGCGTTCGTCAGCGTCACGAACAACGAAACTCAGGACATCACGGTCATCACGCCATGAAGAAACTCGTCCTCGCAATCGCTCTTCTCGTCGCAACCGCCGCATCAGCCGCACCAGTCATCACATCGATCACGCCGAGCTCAGGACCGGTGACCGGCGGAACGCAGGTCACGATCCAGGGCAGCGGGTTCAACTCCGATTGTCCGCCGGACTGCCACCTCACACCTTCCGTGTTCTTCGGCGGACTTCCCGCTGCGACGGAGACGATCGTCGATTCGACGACGATCATTGCCACGACTCCGGTGAGCTTTCCGGGACCGGTCGCGGTGACGCGCGGTCAGATCGACGGCACGTTCGGCGTAGAGAACGGATTTACTTTTACCGGCGATGCGCGCGACGCCTTCGAGCCTCTGCTGCTGCCGATCTTCGTTCCGGTCGTGCACGGCGCATTCGGCACCACGTTCGTCAGCACACTGTCGATCTGGACCTCTGATCCGGGTGTGGTGCCGCTCTACGGCCTCGGTTTCAATCCTTGCGGCAACTTCGAGCCGTGCATACCGCCTCAATTTCCGTTCCTCTTCACCGTGTCGGGTCGGGAGCCGCAGCAGAGCGCGTTTTCGCCGACCGGCGATCCCGGCGCAGTGGTCTGGATTCGGAAAGGGAGCTTCGACCAACTCGCAGCGTCGCTGCGCGTCATGGAGGTCACGCGTGAACTGACGACGGGCACGAGCATCCCCCTCCTGCGCGAGAGCAGTTTCCGTTCGAACGTTTTTGCACTCCTCGACCTGCCGAACGTCGCCCCACACGATCCTCTGTTCCGTTCGACGCTGCGCGTTTATTCGCTCGATCCCGGTACGTCCGTGCACGTCCGCTCCGATGGCAACGTCATTCATGCGGATACGGATCTGACACTCGCCGACGCGAGCGATATTTTTCATCCCGCGTACGCGCAATTCGACGTGCCGCTCGCTGCACTGCGAGTGGAGATCACGCCCAACGAAGGGCATCGCGTGTGGGCGTTCGTCACGATTACCCAGAACGAGACCCAGCACATCACGGTCATCGCGCCATGAAAACACTCGCCCTTGGAATCGCTCTTCTCTTCTTCGCAACGGCCGCATCAGCCGCACAAGTGATCACATCGATCACGCCGAGCTCAGGGCCGGTGACCGGCGGAACGCAGGTCACGATCCGGGGCAGCGGATTGAGCTTCGAATGCGCGGAGCCGTGCCAGCAGGAACCTGGCATTTACTTCGGCGTCTTCGGCGACATTCCCGCCGCCTCCCAGACGCTGGTCGATTCCACGACGATCATCGCAACGACGCCGCCGGGCTTCCCGGGCGACGCAGCCGTTCAGTTGTACGTCGGCGGCAACATCCGCTTTGTGATCGCACCCGCTGCGTTCACGTACGTGGGCGACGCCCGCGATGCGTTCGAGCCGCTGATGCTGCCGATCCTCTCCCGGCCCGCCCATGGCGCATTCGGGGCGACGTTTGTCAGCTCGCTCAACATGTGGACGCCCGGCCCGGGTGCGCTCACCGTTTACGGCGTCGGGATCGATCCGCTCGCACCGATCGGCGGCACCCCGACGTTCCCGCTTACCACCGTGCTGACCTCGACGACGCCGCAACGCACCGACCTCCCGCCCGTCGGTGATCCAGGCTGGGTGATCTGGATCCCGAAAGGAAGCAGGGAGCGCCTGGCCGCGTCGCTCCGAGTCATGGAAGTCACGCGCGAGCTGCCGACCATGGGTACAAGCATTCCGATCGTACCCGAGGGCGACTTTCGTTCCGGTGCGTTCGCGCTTCTCGATCTTCCTGCCAACGATCCGCACTTTCGATCGACTCTGCGCGTCTACTCGCTCGATTCCGGTGCGTCCGTGCACGTGCGCGCCGTCCGGCTCGACGGGAAGGTCACGTACGCCGAGACTGATTTGACGCTCACTGACCCATCGTTTGTGTTCTTTGTCCCCTTCGATCCCGGCTACGCGCAGTACGCACTGCCGGCGGCTGCAGACAGAGTCGAGATCACCCCGAACGAAGGACACCGCGTGTGGGCTTTCGTTACGATCACGCAGAACGAGACCCAGCACATCACGGTCGTCGCACCGAATTAGATCCGTCGCCGCTCCGTCACCGAGCGGTCGCAAGCGACCGCACTCCACATGGCATAACGTTTTGTCCATGCGCACGCTCGCGTGGTTCTTCGTGTTGCTGCTCGTCACCAGCACCGCCGCTTTCGCGCAGCAGCAACCGCCCGTCGTCTCGTCGATCACGCCGAGCAGTGGTCCGGCGGCGGGCGGAACTGTCGTCACGGTCAAGGGCAGCGGCTTCGCCGCGTGTCCGATTTGCAGCCCGCCATTTCTGCCGACTGTTTTCTTCGGCAGCGTCGCGGCGAAGACGACGCTCGTCGACGCCGAGACGCTTCAGGCCGTGACGCCCGCGCATCCGCCGCAGACCGTCACCGTCATCGTCAACCAATTCAACGGCCGCGTGACCGTGCCGAACGCCTTCACGTACACCGGCGATATCAACGACGCGTTCGAGCCGATCCTCCTGCCGGTCTTCAGTCCGCCGATCCACGGCGCGTTCGGCTCCGAGTTCCAGACCCTCGCCACGGCGGCGAACCGCGTGGGCATCGAACCGATCTTCGTCTTCGGCGTCGATCAGTCGTGCTTCGCGCCGCCGCCGCTCGGGCCGCTGCCCTTCGGCGATTTCGTCATCGTCGATGCGAACGACTTCAGCGCCGGCCTGACGACCTGTTCGAGCGGTCCCGGTCGGCTGCTGTACGTCGACAAGGCGCATGCGAGTGCCGTCACGTTCAACCTCCGCGTCCGTGACCTGAGCCGCAACGCGGAGAGCCATGGGACGGAAATCCCGATCGTCCGGCGAAGCGACTTCACGACCGAGCGCATCTCGCTGCTGAACGTCCCGATCGAGGACGGGTTCCGCAATACGCTCCGTATCTACGCCCTCGCTCCCACATCCGCCGTGGTCACGGTCCTCGGCCAGCGTCAGACGATCGCGCTTCAGCCGGGCGCGAACGCGTTCGAACCGGCATTCGCGCAGTTCTCGAATTTCCCGACGCCGGCCGAGGCCGGATTCTTCGGAGACATCCGCGTCGACGTCGAACAGCCGTTCGGCGCCGTAGGTGTGCCGATCTGGGCGTTCATCACGGTGACGAACAATCAGACGCAGGAGATCACGACGATCACGCCGGACTAGATGTCATTCCGAGCGCATAGCGCGAGGAATCCGGGTGGTGGGCGCGATTCCGCCGCCCAGATTCCTCGCCGTCTACGCGGCTCGGAATGACAGCGGCCGGACTAGAACAGGTTCGGCTGGCGGTGCGTCGACCCGAGCTTGTAGCCGAGGTGCTCGTAGGCGAGGTTGCTGGCGAGGCGGCCGCGGGGAGTGCGCTGCAGGAAGCCGATCTGGATGAGATACGGCTCGTAGAGGTCTTCGATCGTGCCGCGGTCCTCGCCGATCGACGACGCCAGCGCGTTGATTCCGACCGGGCCGCCGGCGAAGCGCTCGATGATCGTCGTCAGCAGCTTGCGGTCGATCTCGTCGAGGCCGTAGTCGTCCACTTCCAGCATGAGCAGCGCCTCGCGCGCGATCTCGACGTTCACGTTCCCGCCGCGGCGCACTTCCGCGTAATCGCGAACGCGGCGCAGCAGACGGTTGGCGATGCGCGGCGTGCCGCGCGAGCGCCGCGCGATCTCGTTCGCGCCTTCCGGATCGATGGGAATGTTGAGGATCTCCGACGAGCGCCGGACGATGACCGCAAGCGACTCCACGTCGTAGAAATCGAGCCGGTGCACGATGCCGAAGCGCGCGCGGAGCGGAGCGGTCAGCAGGCCCGCGCGCGTCGTCGCGCCGATCAGCGTGAAGCGGGGAATCTCGACCTTGAGCGTACGCGCCGACGGGCCCTGGCCGATCACCACGTCGATGAAGAAGTCCTCCATCGCCGAGTACAACACTTCTTCGACCGGCGCCGGCAGGCGGTGAATCTCATCGATGAAGAGCGTGTCGCCGAGCTCGAGGTTCGTGATGATCGCGACGAGATCGCCAGTCTTCTCGAGCGCTGGCCCCGACGTCGAGCGGATGTTCGCGTCCATCTCGTTGGCGATGATGTTCGCCAGCGTCGTCTTGCCGAGCCCCGGCGGACCGAAGAGGAGGACGTGATCGAGCGCTTCCTTCCGCTGCCGCGCCGCGGTGATCGAGATCTCGAGATTCGCTTTGACCTTCTGCTGGCCGATGTACTCGCGGAGGAGTTTGGGCCGGAGGGAAAGTTCGGTTTGAAGTTCGTCGTCTTTCGCGATCGGA
>DASWBH010000090.1:0-5905 GCA_036390755.1 Thermoanaerobaculia bacterium | reverse complement strand
GGCCGCGGATTCGCCGACGGAGTTCCACATCCTCATCGTGGACGCGCGGATCACGTTCGAGCCGGACGGCAGCGCGCTCGTCCTGCACCAGAACGGCCGCGACATGCGCGCCGCTCGCGTGAAGTGAGCGAGAGAGCGATGCCGGATTCCGCCGGGCGCATCGATGCCCCGAAGTGGCGGCGAGGTTCCCTAGCGCGTGCTGCGCCTGCCCACGGTGACGAAGAGCCCTCCCTCGCCGCCGAGTGACTTCATCCAGCCGAGTTGGGCGAGCCACTGTTCCGGCGCCCACGAGTCGCCGCACGGCTCGAAGAGCTCTTCGGATCGCGTCGCCAGCATCGCCGGTGGGAACGTACGCACGTAGTCGACACCGTTGCGCACGAACCACTGTTGCACTTCGCCGACGGTGTGCCGCTGTTCGCTGGGATGCTGGTACTGATCGCGGAGCCACGCCTCGCGCCGCGCGGGCTCGCTGCTCCGGTCGCGCAGCACGGGATCGAAGATCGTCCAGCGATATCCCGAAAGACGCGCGACGACGCGGCGGATGCGCAGCGGGATCCGCGCGAACGCGTTGTAGAGCCCGACGACGATCCAGCCACCCGGCTTCGCGAGACGCGCGACGCGCGCGAACGCCGCGGCGGGATCCGGCGTGTGATGCAGCACGCCGGACGAATAGACGACGTCGAACGCGCCGTCGCGAAGCCCGGGTCGATGCAGATCTGTCTGTACAAAGCGAACGGCGTCCGCGAGTCCGAAGCGGCGTGCCGCATCGGCCGCAAGTCGCAGCGATGCGCGCGCGAGATCCGCTCCGACGACTCGACGATCGCCGCGGGCCAGATAGAGGCTCATCTGGCCGGTGCCGCAGCCGGCCTCGAGAATCGTCGCGTCTCCGGGAACCGCGCGATCGAGCATGCGCGCGAACTCGCTTCGTTCCGCACGCGCACGAAGCCATTCCAGGCTGTCGCGCGGCGGATAGCCGGGGAACGGCGCGCCTTCGTAGAACGTGCGCACGCGCTCGGTCCGCTCGTCCACGGCGGTTCTCAGATCGGGAATGCCGTCGGGCTGCGCGAACGAGATTGCGCACGCCGGACATCGCCACTCGGCAGTGAGACTGCCGCTGCACTCCGGGCAGACGAACAGGCCGTCGAAGTCCACTAGAAGATCGAGTAGATGAACGGCGCCAGCGCTTCGACCGTGGTCGCGAGAATCAGGAGAAGACCGGTCAGGCAGAGGAATACCGCGAGCGGCACGAGCCAGCGTTTGTGCTTCTCGCTCGTCCAGAGTCCGCGCGCGAGATCGGCGATCGAGCCCGCGGAGCTGGCCAGCACGATGGCACCGCGTTGCATCCGTCCACGTCGTTTGATCACGCGACTTCCTCCCTTCGCTTTTGAAACAGCGAGTCCCGTTTCGTCACGCGCGTCCGATCGGCGACCAGGACGTCGATGCCGCAGCGGAGGAACGTCGAATAGCCTTCCGCCGCCCGGTTCACGATCGGTTCGCCGGCGAGGTTGAACGACGTGTTGAGCAGCACCGGGATGCCGGTTCGCTTTCCGTACTCGGTCAGCAGCGCGTACAGGCGCGGCTCGACGTCGCGCTCGAGCGTCTGCACGCGCGCCGTGCCGTCGACGTGCGTGATCGCGGCGAGACGCGATCGCCACTCCGGCTTCACCGGAAAGACGCCGGACATGAAGCGCGCCAGCCTCGCGCCGCCCGGCGGCAGCTCGAAGTAGCGGCCGGCGACTTCGACCGGCACGACCGGCGCGAAGGGGCGGAACTGCTCGCGGTATTTGATCTCGCGGTTGATGCGGTCGCGCATCTCGACATCGTGCGGAGCGGCGAGGATGCTGCGATGCCCGAGCGCGCGCGGACCGAACTCGAGCGCGCCATCCATCCACCCGACGATGCGGCCGTCGGCGAGATCGCCGGCGGTCTGCTCGATCAGCGTGGCCTCGTCGAGATCGGCGACGTGATGTCCGTCTTCACGCGCGATCCGCGCGAGCTCGTCCCCCGCCACCGCCGGTCCCCAGAACGGATGATCGGGAACGTCGCGGTCAGCGTTGCGGAAGTGAATGCGGTCCGCGTACAGCGCCGCGCCGATCGCGCAGCCCGCGTCGCCCGGCGCGGGCGGAACGAACACGCGCTCGAACCCCGCCTCCGACAGGATCCGCGCGTTCGCCACGCCGTTGAGCGCGACGCCGCCGCCGAGGCAGAGATCGGGAAGGCCGGTTTCGCGGCGAAGGTCGCGCGCGATGTCGACGAGCGTCTCCTCGAGCACCCGTTGCACGCTGGCGGCGATGCCGGCGAAGCGCCTGCCGTCATCGGTCGTGAGATCGATCGGCTCGTACGGACTGCGAGGAGGACCGAAGAGATCGACAAAGCGCCTGGAATACGAGCGGTTGGCCGTCGTGTGGTAGTCGAAGTACTCGAGGTTGAGTGCGAACGCACCGTCGGGCGTGCGCCGGATCGTGCGCCGCACCTCGTCGATGAACAGCGGCTCTCCGTAACCGGCCAGCCCCATCACCTTGTACTCGTCTTCGTTCACCTTGAATCCGAGGTAGGCGGTGAAGGTCGAATAGAGCATGCCGAGGGAATGGGGGAAACGGATCTCGCGCAGAAGCGAGATCGACGTCGCGCCGCCGCGGTTCCGCTCGCCGCGTCCGATCGACAGCGTTGCCCACTCGCCGACGCCGTCGGCTGTGAGAATCGCTGCGCCCTCGGTTGGCGCGGTGAGGAACGCCGCGGCCGCGTGCGCCTGATGATGCTCGGTAAAGAGGACCTTCCGGGCCGGAACGCCGAGGTGCGAGGAGATGATGCCGCGCACCCAGACCTTTTCGCCAAGCGAGTTCTTCATCGCTTTCGGGAACATGCGCCACGAGTGCGGGAACGCTCGCAGCGCGCACGTGAGGATGCGCTCGAACTTCAGCATCGGCCGCTCGTAGAACACGACCGCGTCCAGCTCGTCGGGCTCGAGGCCGGCGCGATCGAGACACCACTCGATCGCGGAGAGCGGGAACGCCGCGTCGTTCTTCCGGCGCGAGAGCCGCTCCTCCTGGACGGCGCAGACGGGAACGCCGTCGACGACCACCGCGGCGGCAGCATCGTGATAGTGCGCGGAGATGCCGAGGATGTTCATGTCAGTACTGTCGTCTCATCGAGTCGCTGCGCTGCGGTGCGATGGCCGTCCACCCCTGCGGCTCCTTTCTCATCGCACGTTTGGCGAGCCAGGCGAACGCCGGAAGGACGACGAAGTACTGGACGGTCAGAATCGCGCCGCCGATCAATCCGGCGATGCCGCTGGCGACCCTGAGATACCCCTTCCAGAGCCGCGTGAAGCGCGCGCGCCAGAGACGGCCGCGATGCCGCTCCGGCGACACGCGCGCGAGCTGCGTGAGCGTGTAGTTCATATGAAAAATCTCGTCGTGAAGGATGTCGTCGAACACGCTCTGCGTGCCGGGATCGGAATGCAGGACCTCGCGGTAGACCGTGAAGCGCCGCGCGGCGGAGGTCTCGGCGACGTGCAGGAACGCCAGCATGGTCTCGTCGCTCTCGCGGCCGACGTCGAGGTCATCGAGGCCGTGGCTCGCGGCGGGAATCCACTCCGCACTTCCGCCGTCCGCATCGCGCGCCGCCTTCGCCTGCAGCAGCGCGGCGGCGCGGCGGCGGAACAGCAGCCCGTGGCGCTGCTCGTCGGTCGCGTGCAGGAGATAGAGACGGCGCAGCAGCGGATCCGTGGTGAGCTCCGCGGCGCGGAGGAGATCGCGGCCGCCGTCGGTCTCGGTCTCGCTGAACCGGAGCAGCTTTTGCACGCGCCGCTCCGGATTGCGCCAGATCCAGCGATGGACCGGCGTCAGAAGGCGCTCCATCGCGGGCGATGATGATCTCCGATCGATTTCGAGCATTGCGCGCGGATTCCGTTGTCGGAATCGGAGTGTCATGCATCGCGTGTGCCCTTGTCGCCGCCGCGGCCGGCGCGAATCAGGTCTGGCTCGACCGGCACTTCCTTCCGTCGTTCTGGATGCCGCGCGAGGAAATCGTCAGTCGCGAGATGATCGTCCGCGCTGCCGTCGCCGTTACCGGTCTGTTACTCCTACTCGTGAGCCGGAGGATCGGACGCGTCGTCGCCCGCGCTCCGCTCTATGCATTCACGATCGCGCTCGCCGGCGTGTTCGCCTTTGGAGCCGCCGAGGTCATTCTGCGTGTCAGCCAACTTCTCGAGACGCCGCCGCAGCTGGAGCCGAGGACTCACATCGACGCGCGACTGGGCTGGCTCTTCGACCCCTCCCGCACCGGCACCGTCACCCTCCTCGGCCACCGCACCGAGTACGTCTTCGATCGGAACGGTTACCGCGTCGCGTCGCCGGGCGTCGAGACCGACTTCAACGCGCCGACGATCGTCTTCACCGGCGAGTCGATCATGGTCGGACATCATCTCGCGTGGGCCGACACGATTCCCGCGCAGACGTCGAAGATGCTCGGGGTGCAGGGAGCGAACATCGCGGTGTCGGGCTTCGGGAGCGATCAGTCGTACCTGCGCCTCACCACGGAGCTGCCACGGTTTCGCCATCCGGTCGCGGTCGTGTCGCTGTTTGCGCCGGCACTCTTCGATCGCAACCTCGAAGAAGATCGGCCGCACCTTGCACCCGGGCTCGAGTGGCGTCCGCGCGTGAAGCCGTGGCGGCTGGCGTCGCTCTTCGGACGCGCGGTCGCGTATCGCAGCGACGATGAGATCGAGCGAGGCGTGGCGATGACGCGGGACGTTCTCGCGGCGACGATCCGTCTGGCGCGTTCGCGAGGCGCGGTCCCGCTGATCGTCGTGCCGCAGTTCGAGCCGGAAGAGGCGCGCGAGCGCGAATTGCGGCGGCGGATTCTCGACGACGCGCACATCCCGTACGTGTACGTGCCGCTCGATCCGGACGATCGCGTCGAGAACGACGGCCATCCCGACGCGGACGGCGCGCGGGACATCGCCGAGGCGGTCGCCGGCGCGTTGCGGCCGGAGCTGGCGCGGGCGGAGCCGCTCGGCCATTGAGTCGCGGTGTAACGTAGATCGTGCCTGCAACAATGAAAGCCGCCGTCTACGCGAGATTCGGCAAGCCCGGCGAAGTGGTGGGAATCGCCGACGTGCCGATGCCAGTGCCCGCCGACGGCGAAGTATTGATCAAAGTGCGCGCGGCCGCGGTCAATCCGCTCGACTGGCGGATGATGGGAGGAGGCCCGCTGCTGGTGCGCAAGCTCCTCCGCATGGCGGAGGTGTCGAGGTCACAGCCGGGGCGGCCCGGGCGCGACGTGGCGGGCGTCGTCGAGTCGACGGGCAGAAACGCGACGCAGTTCAAGCCGGGCGACGCCGTGTTCGGCTGCTGCCGCGGTTCGTTCGCCGAGTATGCGACCGGAGCCGAGACGAATTTCGTTCTCAAGCCGGAGAATGTCAGCTTCGAGCAGGCCGGATCGGCCGGCATCGCGGCGGTCACTGCGCTTCAAGGACTTCGCGATCGTGGGCGCCTTCAGGCGGGACAGAAAGTCCTGGTCAACGGCGCGGCGGGAGGTGTCGGCACGTTTGCGGTGCAAATTGCGAAGGCGTTCGGCGCGCACGTGACCGGGGTGTGCAGCACGGGAAACGTGGAGCTGGTGCGTTCGATCGGCGCGGACCGCGTCATCGATTACACGCGCGAGGATTACGCGAAGGGCAGCGAACGGTACGACGTCGTCATGGACGGCATCGCCAATCACTCGTTGTCGGATGGGCGTCGCGTCCTGACTCCGCACGGCCGATGGATCGTCTACGGCGGGCACGACGTCGGGGCGTTTCTTCTTCGTGCCGTCGCGGCGGCGATCATCGCGCCGTTCACGAGCCGGCACTTCGGGGTGTTCATCGCGCGGCTGAGCCAGAAGGAGCTCGCGGTCCTGAGCG
>DASWBH010000089.1:0-4982 GCA_036390755.1 Thermoanaerobaculia bacterium | reverse complement strand
CGGACACATGAAACGAGCCGCCGCCATCCTCATCCTGCTTCTGACCGGCGCAACCGCTGCCGCCCAGGAACAGCCGCAGAACGAGCCAAAACCCGATTACTCGCGCGAGAAGCTGATCCAGATCTTCGCGAACGAACCGGTGAAGGAACCGGTCGAGCCGCGGATGCAGCTCGGATTCGGCTATGTCGACTTCAAAGCTCTCCGGATGCGCTGGCGCATCGCGTATCTGCCGATTCTGATGCCGCTCTCCGGCTCGGTGCCGTGGGCGAGCAACAGGGCCTTCGGCAACCTGCCCGATCCGTTCGCGCTGACGGGAACCGAGATCGCGTACGGCCCGCGGACGTGGCGCGACATGCGCGACATGAACGCCGAGCTGAAGCGGATAGAGCGCACCGAAAAGGTTCGGGCGAAGGTCACTGTGAATCCGGAGTAGACGCCTCAAATCATTCTGAGTCGCGAAGACGACGAAGAGCCCCCGATTCAGGATGACACTTCAGCGCGACATCGCCGGTGGAGCGCAATGCAGGCCCCACCCTGTGTCGGCGAGCCACTGCATGAACTTGTCGGCCGGCATCGGCCTGCTGATGAAGTAGCCCTGCGCGAGATCGCATCCCAGCTCGTGCAGGCACCACCACGTCTCCTGGTTCTCCACTCCCTCGGCGCAGACCTGTTTGCCGAGGTTGTGGCCAAGGTCGATGACCGTGCGGACGATGGCGGCGTCGGCGTCTGCTGTGGTCATCCCCATCACGAACGACTTGTCGACTTTGATCTCGTCGACAGGAAGCTGCCGCAGGTGGACCAGCGACGAGTAGCCGGTGCCGAAGTCGTCGATCGACAAGCGGATCCCCTGCGCCTGCAGCGCGCTCATGATCGTCAGCGCGTGATTGGGATCGGCCATGATGCTGCTCTCGGTGATCTCGATCTTCAGGAAGCGCGCATCGACGTTCCACTTCTCCAGCCACCCGCGGAGCTTGTCGGGGAGCGTCTGGTCGAGAAGGCTCTTCGCCGAGACGTTGATCGCGAGGTGAACCGGTGCGCCGGCGTCATGCCAGGTGCGGCACTGCTCGAGCGCATGGTCGAACACCCACTCCGTGAGCTCGCGAATGATGCCGGTGCGCTCGGCAACGGGAATGAACGCGCCGGGCGGCAGCAGGCCGCGCGTGGGATGGTTCCAGCGGATCAGCACTTCCGCGCGCGTCATCATGCCGGTGCGGAGGTGGAGCTTCGGCTGGTAGTAGAGCTCGAATTCGTCGTGCGCGATGGCCTGGCGCATCTCGACGACAAGGCCGAGCTCATCGGGTGAGCGCAGCTCGTACTCGTCGCTGTGGAACTTGAAGCCGGCCTGCGCCTGCTTCGCCGCGTACATCGCGACGTCTGCTCGGCGCAGCAGCGTGCGGACGTCGTTGCCGTGCGCCGGATAGGCGGCGATGCCGATGCTCGCGCCGACTTCGAGCACCTGCGCTTCGACGACGAACGGCTGCTGCAGCGTGCTGAGGATGCGCCGCGCCGTGTTTGCGACGTACTCCGGATCGCTCGGCGACGGCACGACGATCGCGAACTCGTCGCCGCCGAGGCGCGCGACGGTGTCGGTGAGGCGGATCTGGTTCTGCAGCCGCGTTGCGATCTGCTTGAGCAGCGCGTCTCCGAACTGGTGGCCGAACGTGTCGTTGACCTCTTTGAATCGGTCGAGGTCCATCAGCAGCAGCGCGACCGTCGTGTTGCGCTCGCGCGCGACGTCAATCGCTTTCTCGAACTGGTCGAGCAGCATCAGCCGGTTCGGCAGCCCGGTGAGCGGATCGTGCATCGCCTGATGCCGCAGCAGGCCCACCTGGCTCTTCGCCTCGCTGATGTCGCGTAGGAAGGCCACCCAGTGCGTGAGCTCTCCGCCGTCTTCCACCGGGATGAGCTGGAGGTCGAGCTCGAACTCGCTCCCCTCCTTCCGCCTCGCCGTCGCCTCGGCCTCGAACGGCTGGCGCTCGAAGACGTGGTCGAGCAGCTCGGCGACGATGGCCTCGTGACGCTCGACGATCCGGAAGGCCACTGGCGTCTGGCCGATGACTTCCTCGCGCGTGCAGCCGTAGAGCGCGCAGAATCCGTCGTTCACGAAGGCGATCCGCGGGCCGGTCGCTTCGACGGCCGGCGTGAGGATCGCGATGCCCTGACCGGCCACGCGTACGGCGCTCCCGATCAGCCCGAGCTGCTCGGAAAGGAGCCTCTGTGCGGCGAGCTTCCGATGCAATTCCTCCGACGATTCCTCGCCGGCGGCGATATCTCGGAAGACCTCGAGAGAGGCCATGGCGTCGGGGACCTTGTCCTCACTCATGCGATCCCGAGATGATACCGCGCGCTGTCCAGGGGTCAGGTCTGTAGTCTCCAGTTTTTTCGACGCTGGGTAGACTCCTCTACGAGCGGAAGAAAAAACTGGAAACTACAGACCTGACCCCGGACTTATTTCGATGCGACCTGGACGTCGCCTCGTTCTTTCAATTTGTTCAGGAAGTCGCGGCCCGACGACTCATTTTTCAAATACGCATCCCAGAACGCAAGCGAGAGAGTCCGTACGACGGTCGCGCCCTGAATGCTGCCGATGCCGGGTCTCCCTTGCTGCTGAGGGGTCGGCTGTGGCGTGTAGACCGGCTGCGGGCCCGGACGATCGACCGGGATCGGCGGCTGGCCCTGCGGCACCGGCTCGAAGATGACGTCGGCAAACTGGCCGCTGAACGCCGAGCGGCCGGCGCCGTTGATCAGCACGAACCACTTGTCCCCCGCCGGACTCAGCTCGAACGCCTGCTTGCGCCAGTTCGAGTCCTCCGTCTCGACGGCGCCGAGATCGCGGGATCCGGTGAGGAAGAGAGCGGGGATGCGGATCGCGCTGAACGACTGGTTCGTCAGGCCGCGCCACGTGCTCGGTCCCGGCGGCGACATCGCGATGAGCGCCTTCACGCGCGGGTCGGCGTACGTCGCAGGCGTCGTTCCGTTGAATGTCTGCGCGCCCGCGACGAGCATCGCGGTGAATGCTCCGTAACCGTGGCCGGCGACGCCGATCCTGTTCGCGTCGACGCGGTCCTTGATCTCCGGGAACTGCTCGGTCAGACGCGGAAGCGAATCCATGATGAAGCGGATGTCCGTCGCGCGATTCAGCCAGTCCGCCGGCGTCTGCGTCTGCCACGTCTCTGACGGATCGGCGCGGAACGGCGTCGGCGGGGTCGGAGTGGTGGCAGGTTGCTGCGTGCGGCGTCCACGGCGCCCGCGCTGCTGATCGGCCGTGGCACGGCGCTCCTCGGTCTGCTGGCGCCGGACGTCCTTCAACGAGCCGGCATCCGCATGCGATAGTTTGATGACCACGTATCCGTGACTGGCCCAGTAGGCGCTGAGTCCTACGTAATCCGCACGCGAGCCGCCGTACTCCGGCGAGAAGATCAGGACCGGGTACGGGCCGTTCTTCGTCGGATACTCGATGCTCATCTCGATGTCTTTGTTCCGCGCCGGATCGTGCAGGACCGCGACGGGGATCACGCCGACGGGCAAGGTCGTCGCCTCGAGGCTGTATGGATTGCGGTTGGTCGGAGCAGCGTTCGCCTGCGGCGAGTCGTTCCGGCTGGCGCAAGACGCAAGTGCGAGCGCTGCGGCGAGCAGCGCAGGAAGTCGTTTCATTCAAAACCTCACATGCCGCGGGTACGATCTGCGGCGCGTCCAGCATGACGCAACAACCATGCTGAGCGTTGACACGCGCAATCCTATCCCGTGGGGTAGCAGCCGAGGACGCGGACGACTTCGCACATTTCGCGGAGGTGGTCGACGGCGCGGACGACATTCTTGTCGGCGAGGTCGCCGCCGATGTCGACATAAAACGAGTACTCCCACGGCCGGCCGACGATCGGCCGCGACTCGATCTTGGTCATGTTGACGTCGCGAAGCGCGAATGCGGCCAGCGCGCGAAACAGCGCGCCGGGGCGGTTCGGCGTGCGGAACAGGATGGAGGTCTTGAGCGGACCGCCCGCGACGTGATCGATCTGCACGTCCGGTTTGGTCAGCAGCAGGAAGCGCGTGTAGTTCTCGCGGTGATCTTCGATCTCCTCGGCGATGATCTCGCCGCCGTAGATCTCCGCGGCCATCCGCCCGGCGATCGCCGCGGCATTGCGCGCGCCGCTCTCGATCACCTGCTTCACCGCGCCGGCCGTGTCGTAGGCCGCGACGGCCTCGACGCTTTTCTCCGCGATGAACCGCTGGCACTGCGCGAGCGCGACCGGATGCGAGTAGACATGCTCGACGTCGGCCAGATGTACGCCCGGCGGCGCGATCAGGTTGTGGCTGATGCGCAGGTACGTCTCGCCGCGGATGCAGAGCTCGTTTTCCGCGAGCAACTCGTAGTTGCGGAGCACCGACCCGGCGAGGCTGTTCTCGATCGGGATCAGCGCACATCGCACTCGCCCGTTGAGAACGGCGGCGAATGCATCCTCGAACGTGCGACAAGGCACAGCGTCGATCGTGTCGCCGAGAAGTCTGTGGGCCGCTTCGTCGGAGAAGGCGCCGCGTTCGCCCTGGAAGGCCACCGTCAGAGTCATGCGGCGATTCTCTCTCTGATACCGTTAACCGTTAACCGTTAACCCTCCATGCCAGAGACCCGAGTCCGCAAATACGTCCTGAAGCAGCCGGCGCGGCACAAGCAGTACCGCGTCCGCTACGAAGAGGAGCTCAACGCCGAGCAACTCGAAGTCGTCCACGCCGGCGAAGGTCCGCTGCTCGTCATCGCCGGCGCGGGCAGCGGGAAAACGCGCACGCTCACCTATCGTGTGTCGCGGCTGATCGAAGACGGCATCGATCCGTCGGACATCCTCCTCCTCACGTTCACGAACAAGGCCGCGCGGGAGATGCTCTCGCGCGTCGAGCAACTGGTCACGATCGACACGCGCCGCATCTGGGGCGGCACGTTCCACTCCACCGGCAACCGCCTCCTCCGCCGCTACGCCGAGCCCCTCGGC
>DASWBH010000088.1:0-8729 GCA_036390755.1 Thermoanaerobaculia bacterium | reverse complement strand
AAGCTGCACGAGTGGAAGGGACCGCCGTATGCGGTGGACATTCCGACGTCGCAGCTCGGGGGCGTCGAGTACGTGCGCGCGTCGGTGACCGACGCGACGAACTACGAGGCATCCGATCTTCTGTATCTGAGCGGCAGCCGGTACACCGAAGAGATCGACGTCAATCTCGTCGAGCTGCCGGTGAGCGTCACGGATGCGAGCGGAGCGCCCGTTCCGAACCTGAAGCAGGAAGACTTCACGATTTTCGAGAGCGGAAAGCAGCAGAAGATATCAGCATTCAATTTCGCATCCAATTTGCCGTTCTCGGTCGGAATGCTCCTCGATCACTCCGGCAGCATGAAGCCGCGGATCGCCGCGGCCAGGCAGGCCGCGGTCGAGTTCTTCCAGGGCATCCTCAAGCCCACCGACCGCGCGTTCTTCGCGCCGTTCGCGTTCGATGCGACGAAGGTCGCGCCCTTCGTCTCGGACATCAACGTGCTCGAACAGCAGGTGAACGCGAGTCCGGAAGCCTCCGGCGGAACGTCGCTGTATGACGCGATCGTCACAGGCCTGTACCGCTTCCGATCCGTGCAGGGCCGCAAGGCGCTGATCGTGATCACGGACGGGGAAGACACGACGTCGAGGCTCAGCTACGACGACATGCTCACGTACGTGCGCGCCTCGCGTGTGCCGCTGTACTTCATCGGCGTCGGTATGGGCTTCACCGACATGTCCGGCGCATCGAAGATGAAAGCGCTCGCCGCGGAAACGGGCGGAGTCGCTTACTTCATCAAAGACGTGAAGCATCTGAAGGAGACGTACGCGCAGCTCGAGAAAGAGCTCCGTTCGCAGTACCTCATCAGCTACTACACCGAGAGCACGAAGAAGGATCAGAGCTACCGGACCGTCGAGGTGAAGGTGAACCGGCCGGATGCGAAGGTGCGGACGATTCGAGGGTTCATCCCGTAGCTACGGCGCAATGCGCGTGTACGTCGACCGCAGCATCGTGACGCGCTTCACGTAGTTTCTCGTTTCCGCAAACGGAATCGATTCGAGGAATTCGTCGAGCGGCTTGCCCGGCGCGGACCGCTTCCACTTCAGCACATTTCCCTGGCCGGCGTTGTACGCGGCGACAGCGAGCAGCGGGTTCCCGCCGAACATGTTCACGAGCATCTTGAGGTGCGCCGTTCCGAGCTCGACGTTCACCTCGGGATTTTCGAGCCGCGCCTGTCCGAACGGCACGTGCAGCTTCTGCGCGAGCTCCTTTCCCGTCGACGGCATCAGCTGCATGAGGCCCGTCGCGCCGACAGCTGATCTCGCGTTCGCAAGGAACGAGCTCTCCTGAAGGATGAGGCCCATGACGAGATACGGGTCGAGTCCGTTACGCGCCGAGTACTCCCTGATCGCCGACTCGAACTTCACGGGGTAATACATCTGGAGGAAGTGCGCCGGCATCGAGTCCTGGTCGGCCGTCGCGACCTGCGGGAACGCGCGCCTCACCGCGCGCTGCATCAGTACGGCGGCTCCCTCGCTGTTGTAGAAATCGGCGAGCAGCGCCTGCACGTAGCGGTCGTTCTCCGCGTTCATGTTCTTCACGATCTCGGCGTGTGCGTCGCGGAAATCGGACAGACCGGTCAGCTCGTACGCCAGCCGCAGCTCCGGCGGGATCACCTTCTCCCCGATGTCGCGCCAGTCCGGTCCGCCCTTCTTCAGCGGATTCGTGTGATTCTCCTGATGCGTCGCGCCGCGCCCGACGGCATTCATCGCGTACAGGTCGAGATAGGGAGCGTTCGCGAGCCGCTGATATGTCACGTGCGCTTCTTCTTTCTGTCCCTGACGCTCGACGCTTCGCGCGTACCAGTAGTCCGACTGCCGCTTCACGTTCGCGTTGGTGTACGTGTCGGCGATGAATCGGAAGAGCGGCTTCGCAGTTGCGAGGTCGCCGCGTTCGTAGGCGGCCCAGGCTTTGTCCCAGAAGTGCTGCAAGCCGGGATCGGACGTCGGGTCGATCCGGATGACTTCCTTCACGAGCTGCTGTTCGTAGTCGTCCTGATTTTTCGCCTCGGCCAGCCCGATGAGCGTATTGAGCACCTCGAGCCGCACCGGCGTCGCAAGCGGGAGCAGCAGCAGGTCCTTCAGCCGTTCGGTCGCAAGCCGGTCGTATTCGTCTTTCTTCGCCTTCTTGGCCAGGTCGACGAGCTGCACTGTGCGGCGCGTCGTAACGATCTTCGGTCTGCTGACCGTCTTCGCTTTCTTGCCTTTGCCGACGCGCACCTTCACGTTGCCCGCGCGCTTTTTCTCGACGATCGTCTTGTTCACGATCGGATTGATCGCGGCCGACAGCACGCGATAGCTGTTCGCGAGGTGATACAGCGCAGGAATGGCGAACTTGTACGGCCCTGACGTCAGCGGCTCGAACGTGTGGATCGCGTCGTCGAATCTGCGCAGCTGGTACAACGCGAGCCCGCGATTCAGCACGATCGGCGTCTTCAGCGACTCGGGTGCGTACGGCTCGACCGCGGTGAGCTCGTCCAACGCGTTCTGCGCATCGCCGTCGCGCAGAAGACAGACCGCGCGCTCGAGCCGCTCCGCCGGAGTGAGGTGCAGCGGAGCATCCGGCGGCAGCGACCAGAACGAGCGGAGCACCGCAATGGCGCTGCCGACCTGTGCCGATCGCGGACTGGCGATGACGATGCGCCGCGCGGCGCGAAGTGCGCCCGCGACATCGCCGGCGGCGAGCCGCTGCTCGATCTCCTGCCATCGCGATGCCGCGGCAATCGCCGGATTATCCGAACGCACCGCGAGCCGCTCATAGACCTCGGCTGACTGCAGCGCGTCTCCTGCTGCGGCATTCATCGCTGCGAGATTCAGCGCCGCGTCATCGCGATACGCCAGCCGCGGATCGCGCGACCAGAGCTCTCCGAGGGTCCGTCTCGCCAAGAGCGGTTTGCCCGCGAGCTGATAACCGTTCGCGAGGTAATACAGGCGATAGTCCTCGACGGCGCGCGGACCGAACGTGAACGACGAAAACTCGCGGATTGCGGTGTCGGGGTCGCTGCGGTGAATCGCGTCGAGCCCGGACTGAAACTTCGTCCGCAGCTTTTCGAGATCGGGCGGCGCCTGCGGTTTGACTGTGACGCGCGCTTCCTCGCGCTGGATCTCGGTCCCGTGGATCAGGTATCGCGCCGCGATCGCCAGCGCGAGGACGACCGCGACGGCAATCGCAACCACAACCAGAACCCACTTCCGCCTCGACACAAACAACGGCACGCGTCGAAGTGGTGCAAATTGGCTGCTAGAAAACGGTTCTGGCCGCTACAACCCGAGAGCGTCGGCGTTGCCGTCGGCCAGGATGCGCACGAGCTCGTCGTAGAAGTAATTCGACGATTTCCGCACGTCTTCGACGATCCGCTCGTCGTACATCTGCCGGCTGCGGTCGATGTCATCCTTGAGGCGCTCGTAGAGATCGCGGTTCTTGCGGCCGGCTTCGACCTTCGATTCGTTGTAGAGCTTGATCTCCGAGACGAGCAGCCGCGCGAATCGCCGCGCTTCGTCGTGCTTCTTCGTTTCGTCGCTGGTCGCGCCGGAGAGGGCAGAGCCCCGGCCCATCCCGGCGGGCGGAACGAATTGCGTGCTCGGCCGATCCTCGGGCGCGCGGGTGGGTGGTGGCGGGGGCGGCGGGGGCGGCGGAACGGGTGTGGGGCGGGGTGTGGGGGCGACTGCCAGGTCGCGCATCTGCGCGGCGGAGTACGACAAGGTTTCCTGCGCTGCAGCCGGCGCCGGCGCCGCCGGGGCGGATATAGGACGCGGACCCGCGGGCGCGACGGGGCGCGGTGTGGCGGGACGTGCGGCCACGGCCGGCATCACCGGACGCCGCGCAGACGCGACCGACGCCGTTTCGTTGCTGAGACTCGGCGACGGAATCTTCTTGCGGATCGCGAGCGTGTCGACGAGCAGTCCAGTCGTGAACACCAGAATCTCGATTGCGGAGCGGTCGAGCTTCGCCGCATCCTCTGCCAGCGCGTCGACGTAAACGGCCGCCGCGACTTTGTCCTTGATCACCATCGGAACGAGCAGCGCCCGCACCGGGGCAGCTACACCGAACCGCGTCGCGAGGTTGCCGCCGTCCCAGTCGACCACACGCTCCTGCTGCAGAAGCTCATCGAGCTGCGGGACAATGCCCGGCGCGCCGGTGAATCGTTTGATCACTTCGTCATTGCCGCCGTGAGCCGCGAATCCGACGCCTTTCCAGCCGCTGAACGTGTCGCCGCGCAGGATCAGCAAGGCCGCGCGCGATCCGAATTCGAGCGACTGCTCGAGCAAACCGTTGAGAACATCGACCTGCGACTTGCCCCGCTCCACTGCCTGCATCGCCCGTTTCAACTTCGATGCGTCTGCGCCGACCGGAGCAGGAGGGGCGGCTGCGGCGATCGATTCTTCCAATTCGCCGATCGTCTTCTTGATGTGCGGGATGAACGACAGCGCGTTCACATCGGCCTGCATGCTCTGCAGCGCCGCGTTCAACTGCGAGTCGACGGCCGCGCGCACATCGTCGACCGAGGAGCGGATCTCGTCGACCATTCTCGCAAGGGCTTCACGCACGTGGGCATCGATCGAGCTTGCGACTTCGTCGCCCCTCACCGCCATTAAATCCTCCGGTTGCTGTAGGTTGCCACGCGCGTCGCCGCGCCGGCCCCGAGGCTGCGCGATTATAGAACACTGTGCTACCGTTCAACCGTGCGCGCGCATGTCGCAATAGCAGCAGGTTTTCTGCTCGTTGCCGGCTGCGGTGCCGCACCTGATCAACGCGATCATCAAGCGGAGTGGCGCGACGTGCTGCGGCACAAGAAAGCCGCGGCCTCACCGCAGGCAACTCCGGTCGCGCGTCAGATGTATGCCGATGCGCTTTCGTCCTTCGTGCAACGCCATCCCGGTCACAGCCGCGCACGCGAGGTCTACCGCCGCGTTCAACTGGAATTCGCAAACGAGCTCGCCTCCCTCGACCGTTGTCAGGACGCGATCCGCGTTTACCGCGCCGTGTTGACCGCCGATCCGAAGAACGATGAGGCGAAGCGCGGCCTAGAGGCGGCGGCGAGCCGTCTCGCCGTCAGCCGCCAGCAGCTCCTGTCGATCGACATCGGCATGACGCAGAAAGACGTCGCCCGCATCCTCGGAAAACCGATTCCCGGCTGGACCGCGACGACCGACCGCGCGTCGACAACGATCGAGGCCTGGTACTACCGGACGACGACCGGTGCAATCGCCGCGATCTATTTCCGCGATGGCGAAGTGTTCGCAGCCGAGGAACAGTCGCAAGCGCGCGTCGGACTCTGAAATCGGCGTTGATTCTGTTGTGTTGCATCGGTCGAAAGGAATCGATCGATGCCGCTCTACGAGTACGCGTGTGAGAAGTGCGGCGAACGCGTCGAGGTCATTCAGAAGTTCTCCGACCCGCCATACACGCATTGTCCGAATTGCGGCGGCAACATGCGCAAGCTGATCTCCCTGTCGGCGATTCAGTTCAAGGGATCGGGTTTCTACAAGACCGATTACGGCAGCAGCGGTTCGTCGTCGATGAAGACCGCGGGGAGCGAGGCGAAGAAATCCGAGCCGGCAGCCGAGACGAAGTCGGAAGCCAGGACTGAATCGAAAACCGACTCGAAAACCGATTCCAAATCGAAAGACTGAGCATTTGGCTCACATCGAATTCACATCAGGCCCTCAACCGGTTGACGACCCGGACCGTACAATGAAGCGGGTCACAAACAAGATGGGCAAGGTCCGCGATCTCAAAAAGAGAGCTGACTCGATCCTTGAAGAGGTCTTCCGCTCGCTGTTCGAAGAAGTCGATACCGAGAAGATCCAGAAGGAAGTCGAGGAGCTGAAGCGCTCGATGCCGGGCTACCGGCCGGTGCGTCACGCGCGCATCCTCGCGCGGCGGACGGCGATTCGCTGCGCGGCCGCGGGAGCCGTCACCGGCCTGCCGGGTGGAGCGCTGGCCATCGGCGCACTCGGCGCAGATCTCGCCTATCTCGTCTACCAGCAGTTCCGGCTGATCGTCGGCATTGCCGCGATCTATGGATACGAGCCAGTCGGCCGCGAGCGATTCACCGAGGCCGTCTCGTGCGTCGCGTATTCGTCCGGAGTCGGCATCGGGAAGCAGAGCATTGCCAGCGTCCTCGGCTCGGCGACGGTCGAAGGCGGTGCGGTCGCCGAACGCATCGGCGCACGCGTCATTCGCGAGCGTCTCGTGCGCTTCGTTCCGATCGTCGGAGCGGTGTCGGGCGGTGCACTCAATTACGTGTCGGTCTATGCCGTGGCGCGTGCAGCGATCCGCTACTACGAGGCGAAGGTCGACGAAACGCTCGCCGACGAGATCTGGGCCGAAGGCGACCGCGAGCACGCGTGAGCCGCCGCGGCGCGCCGCGAAAACCGCTGCCCGCCTCAGTTGTCACAAGAATGGCGGAATGCAGGCACAGCCTCTGGCGTTTCCCGCCGTGATCGACGATGCCGAAATTAACGATTGAAATCGCGAGCGAGCCCCGCTCCGGCTTTGTGGAGCGCCGACGCCTGCGACGGATTCGAATGATCGTCGAGCTCACGATGAACCTCATCACGAGCGACATGACCGTGTCGCATCGTGAAGCGCGCTGTCTCGTGAACTGCGCCCGCAAAGCGATCCTCGACATCACCCCCGCCTTCGCCGATCGCTACGACCGCGTCATCCGCCCGCACTTCGAGCGCATTCTTCAGGAACGCTGGCCGTCCGAGGAGCTCGGAACCGTTCACGCGGGCGAGATCGTCAACTGACAGGCGCAGGCTGAGCGGGAGCCGCCGGTGGCGCCGGAGCGGCAGGCGGTGCGGCAGGCGCTCGCGGCGGTTGCGGCAGATGCTGCACTTCGACATCGCCATTCACCGTCGTGATCTGCAGCTCGAACTGGCCGCCGTTGACCTGACCTGATACGCGCCGGCTTCCCGGATTCGAATGAATGCTGAGCGGGAACGACGCCTCGAAGTCGCCGTTGACCTGCGACAGATCGCACGTGAACGACGCCGTCGGCGGCATCAGCGCTTCCACACCGCCGTTGACTGTCCGCAGTCGCGCACCGCGGAAATCGCGGAGGAACTTCGCGTGGACGCTGCCGTTGACGGTTCGCGCACTCAGCTCGTTCGAGCCGGTCGTCTCGACCTCGATCGGCCCGTTCACGGTCCGGCACTGCGTCGCGCCTTCGATCCCGTGAGCCATGATCCGGCCGTTGACGGTTCGCAGATCGAGCGCGACAGTCGGCGGAACGCGCAGCGTGTAATCGATCGAGAGCTTCGACCGCACGATGAACGGGAAGCCGACGTGAACGTGACTCCTCTCCTGACCGATGCGGAGCGTGTCGCCGCTCAGATCGGTCTCGAAATAGCCCTTGTTCTCGGCGCGGTCGCGGCGGTCGAAGCCGACGCTCCGCACGTCGGCGATGAGCGAGATTTCGCTGACAGGCGCTGCCTCGACCGACAGGCTGCCGTCGACGCCTTCGACCTCGATCGTCTTGATGGCCGAGGCCGGCCAGTGCCGCTGGATCGTCTCGTGCCTCCGCTCGCCGACCACACAGCCGCCGGCGAGAAGCAGGGCGGCGATCAAATAAACTCTCGTCAACCGGGTTCGCATGGACAGCTGCACTCTCCGGTTTACGCAAGCGTTTGCTGATGGTTTCAACTGACGGCGCCCAGACCCGACTCCTCCGTGTGGCGGCGTTCCTCGTGGACGCTCTGACCATCGCTGTCGTGCTGATCCTGCCGGCCTCGCTGGTCAGCTACGCCCTGGCGTGGATCGGCGGTTCGGTCAAAGGCATCCAGATCGTCTGGTGGATCGCCCTGGCGATCCTCGTCCTCTCGATCCTCATCCGCGACGGCATCCGCGGCCGCTCCGTCGGCAAGCAACTCCTCGGCCTCCGGCTGACGACGCGCCGCGGCGGCCGCTGTGGCTACTTCCGGTCGCTCGTCCGGAACCTGCCGCTGATCGTGCCGGGGTGGAACGTTCTCGAGGTCGCGTTCGTGCTCGCCGGCCGGCCGCGAACCGGCGACCGGATCGCCGGGACGCTGGTTACCGAGGAGTAGCGCGGTCGAAGGCGAGCCGCCGCTCGGCCAGGGCGCGCTCAAACTCCGCGGCGCGTGAGCGACGGACGTGGACGGTGAACACATTCGTTTCACCGAACGCTTCACCGCGCAGCACGATGTGAGGTGGATCGAGGAGCCGGTAGATCACGCTGACGGATTCGAACGGCACTTCGACGCGATACTCGTCATAAACGAATCGCTCGACGATCTGCGCGCTGCGCAACGTTTCGGCAGCCGTGTCGCGGTACGCGCGTGACAGTCCGCCGGTCCCGAGCTTCACGCCGCCGAACCAGCGGACCACGACGACGCCGACGTCGAAAAGGTCGGAGCCTTCGATCGCAGCGAGGATCGGCTTTCCGGCCGTGCCAGACGGCTCGCCGGCATCCGAGCTGCGCTGCCGCGTCACGCCATTTGCGAACAGCCGGAATGCCCAGCAGTGGTGCGTCGCATCGAAGTGCTGCTTCTCGATCCGGTGCAGTGCCTCGAAGAACTTCTCGTCGGCCGAGCACGGGAACGCGATGCCGAGGAACTCGGAGCGCTCGATCTTCTGCCGGAACTCGGCCGGTGCGGCGAGCGTCCGGTAGGAGTCAGACATTGCGGTACGCCGAGACGTAGCGGTTGCCGCGCAGAAAGAACCGCAACGG
>DASWBH010000087.1:0-1738 GCA_036390755.1 Thermoanaerobaculia bacterium | reverse complement strand
GCCTCATGACTGGCCGCAGTTCAATTTCGATGCGCGCCACAGCGGATCGAACACGCTGGAGACGGAGATCAGCCCGGACACCGTCACAAGTCTGCAACTCCTCTTTCAAACGAAGCTGCCGGCAGTGAGCGACAGCGCTCCTGCCTATTGGGCGGACGGCAGCATGCGCCGGCAGGAACATTCGTTGTTCTTCACCGCGGCCGACGGGACGCTCATCGCGATCAGCGGCAGCGGACGCCTGCGCTGGCAGACGAACCCGCCGCCCGGGCCCCGCTGGACGACGAGCGCGCCGGTGCTCGATCCATCGCGCCGTTTCATCTACTCGTATGCGCTCGACGGCTGCGTGCACAAGTTCGAGATCCGCACCGGTGAGGAGATTCGCGATCATCCCTGGCCGGTCCTCGTCACGCGCAAGCCGGATGTCGAGAAGGGCTCGTCCGCGCTGAGCATCGCCACGGACTCGCGCGGCGTGTCGTACCTGTACGCGACCGTCGCCGGTTATCCGGAGCCTGGCGATGAAGGCGACTATCAGGGCCACGTCGTCGCCATTCGCCTCGACGACGGCTCGGCGACCGTCTTCAACGTTCTCTGTTCCGATCGCCGCCGCCTCCTCGGCAACGGCGATTGCGGCTCGCGTCAGGCTGGTGTGTGGGGACGGCCGGGCGTCGTCTACAACCCGTCGGACGACAGCGTCTACGTCGTGACGAGCAATGGATCGTTCACCGCGAACGTCGGCGGCACCGACTGGGGCGATACGATCCTGCGTCTGCCGCCGGATCTGTACGCACGGCGCGGACAGCCGGTCGACTCGTACACACCGGACGAGTTCGATGCGCTCGACAAACTCGACCTGGATCTCGGATCGAGCGGCGTTGCGCTCCTGCCGCGGCCGGGCGAGACCGCGACGACGCTCGCGGCACACGCGGGCAAGGACGGAATCATTCGCCTGATCGATCTGAGAAACATGTCCGGCCGCGGCGTTCCCGGGCTGGCCGGCGGCGAGGTGCAGCGGCTGCCGCTGCCGCAGGGCGGAGGCAACCTCTCTGCTCCCGCAGTGTGGAACGACGATCAGAACCACACGTGGGTCTACTTCACGAACGACAACGGCGTCGGCGCACTCGAGCTGGTCGCCGGCAACACGCCGCAGCTGGTGGCGCGCTGGCACGGCGGAGAGGCGAGCAACTCATCGCCCGTCGTCGCCAACGGCGTCCTCTTCTGCGCGAAGAACGGCCGCATCAGCGCTCTCAACGCCCGTACAGGCGAGGAGCTCTGGAGCGACACGCGGATCGGCAACATCCACTGGCAAAGCCCGATCGTGGCCGACGGCGCGGTGTACATGTCCGATCTCACCGGCACCGTGACCGCGTGGGCGCTGCCGAATAAGGGAGCGTTTTCGAAGTAGCGGTTCAGCCCTCAAAAGGAGCGATGAACGCTGCGCATTCGTCGGCCAGCGGACGCTCAGCGGTGAGCGGCGAGCCCGTCGTCGTCGTGCGCCTCGCTTCCCGCGAGCGACGTCTCGTGATCGATGCGCGTCATGTCCCGGAGCTGCATGCGCAGTTTGATGATCTCGAGCTGGTACAGCCGAGCCATATCGTCAGGCCGGTTGCGCTGCTGCCGTTTGCGCAGCGCGATCCGGCTTGCGATGCGCACGAACTCGCGATGCGCGCCGGCATCGTTCCATCCGGCACGGCCGAGGCGGAGGAACGGGTGGGCGGTGGTGCGGACGTCGGCGTCGTCG
>DASWBH010000086.1:0-18128 GCA_036390755.1 Thermoanaerobaculia bacterium | reverse complement strand
GTACTACCGCGATCACGGCATGCCTGGTGATTGACCTCTGGCGAGAGTGCACAGTTTTAAGGACGTCAGAAATTCTCTAGAATGGCGACGCACGCCCGCCGCATGACCATTCACCCACACCGTCCTGACGGTGACCGTCCGTCTTCCCGCATGGAGAGAGCGAAGAGCGCTCTGCGGCGGCTGCTCAGCCGGTCTCATGGGGACAAGCAGAAGTCGCTGCGAACCACCATCGCGATCCTCAAGGCCCAGCAGGAGGCCACCCTCGACGGGATTCTCGTCGTCGATAACGAACGGAAAGTCCTTTCGTACAACCGGCGCTTTCTCGAGATATGGAAAATCCCTTCCGCGATCGCCCGCCTCGGCGACGACCAGCAGCTCCTCGGTTACGCGGCTGAAGCCGTCGCCAACTGGCCCGAGTTCATCGAGACAGTCAACTACCTCTACGAGCATCCGCACGAGACGCGCAGCGGCGAAACGATCGCGCTGAAGGATGGCCGCATGCTCTCGCGGACGTCGGTCCCCATCCTCACCGCCGACGGCATCGCCGGCCGCGCGTGGTACTTCCGCGACACGACCGACGCGAAACGGGCCGAGCGCATGCAGGATGCGCTGTTCTCTATCTCCCTGCTCAGCCGGGAGTCGCACAATCTCGACGAGTTCTACGCAGCCGTGCACCGCATCGTGGGCGAGCTGATGGACGCGAAGAACTTCTACATCGCCGAATACAACGACAGCCGCGACATCCTCACGTTCCCCTATTTCGTCGATCAATTCGACACGTCGCCGGAAGGTCAGTCGCCCGGGCACGGCCTTACCGCGTACGTGCTCCGGACCGGTGAGGCGCTCTTCGTTCGCGGGCTGACCGAATTCCAGGAGCTCGTCGCGCGCGGCGAGGTCGAGCAGATGGGCGCGCCATCGATCGACTGGCTCGGCGTGCCGCTGAAATCGGGCAATCGGACGTGGGGCGTCATCGGCGTGCAGACGTACGACGAGGCCCAGCGCCTGACCGATCGCGACAAAGACGTCCTCGAGTTCGTCGCGCAGCATGTCGCCACAGCGATCGAACAGAAGCGCAAAGAAGACGCTCTGCGCGACAGCGAGCGTCGCTATCGCCAGATGTTCGAGAACAACCGCGCCGTGCAGCTGCTGCTCGATCCCGCGACCGGCGACATCGTCGAGGCGAATCTCGCCGCGTGCGACTTCTACGGCTACTCCCGCGAAGAGCTGACGTCGATGAAGATCTGGGACATCAACACGCTCGGCGCGGACCGTGTGCGCACCGACCTCACCGTAGCAGCCGCCCAGGAACGCAGTTTCTTCGTCTTCCGCCACATGCGGTCCAACGGCGAGCTCCGCGACGTCGAAGTGCACTCCGGTCCCGTCGAAATCGGCGGCCGGCACCTCCTGTACTCGATCATTCACGACATCACCGAGCGCCGGCACGCCGAACAGGCGCTGCAACAATCCGAAGAGAAGTACCGCAACATCTTCAAACACGCGCCGGTCGGCATCATCCAGACGACGCGCGACGGCCAGATCCTCACTGCGAACGCCGCCCTCGCCCATATCCTCGGCTACGACTCGGTCGAAGAGCTTCTGCAGGTCAAGTCGGCCCACGAGCTCTGGCTCGATACGCGGGATCGGGAGCGGCTGTACGAGACATACGAGGCGCGCGGCTTCATGGCCAACATCGAGGCGCAGTGGAAGAAAAAAGACGGCACGCCGGTCTGGCTGCAGATCAACGCGCACGTCGTCATCACTCCGACGGGCGGCCGATACGTCGAAGGATTCATCCACGACATCACGGAGCGCAAACGCGCCGAGCATTTTCTGGCCAGCACGAGTGCGCAACGGAAGGCCGTGCTGGAGGCCGCGACCCGCGTTTCGATCATCGCCACCGATGCGCAGGGCGTGATCACCGTCTTCAACTCCGGCGCGGAACGAATGCTCGGATACGGGGCCGAGGAGATGATCGGCAGGCGGTCGCTGCTCGCGCTGCACGTGTCCGAGGAGCTCGAGCAGCACGCGGCCGAGTTGTCGGCCGAGTTCAAGCGGCCGATCACCGGCTTCGATGTACTCGTCCTGCGGGCCGCCCTCGAGGACCTCGAAGAGCGCGAGTGGACCTACGTCGGGAAGACCGCCGACCCGAAGATCGTCGTGGTCGCCGTGACGGCGCTTCGGTCCGAAGACGGAGCGATCACGGGATTCCTCCACGTGGCGACCGACATCACGGAGCGCAAGCACGCCGAGGAGATGCTGCGGAAGCAGTCGGCGGCGATCACGGCGTCGATGGACGGCATCGGCATCCTCAACGACCGGCTCGAATTCACGTACGTGAACGACGCCATGGCGAAGCTGTACGGATATCAGCGGCCATACGCGATGCTCGGCAAGCCGATCAAAGAGCTGTACGACGATCTGGAAGTCGAGCGGTTCAACAACGTCATCCTCCCGGCCGTCCGGCAGCGCGGGCGGTGGCGCGGCGAAGCGACGGGACGCCGCCGCGACGGCTTCACCTTCCCGCAGGAGATCTCGCTCACCGCGACGTCAGACGGCGGGATGGTCGTCATCGTCCGCGACGTCACCGAGCGGACTTACGCCGAAGAGCAGATCAAGCACCTCGCCTATCACGATGCGCTGACCGGACTGCCGAACCGGCTGCTGTTCAAGGATCGCCTGACGGTCGCGCTTTCGCACTCGCAGCGCGATCACAGCCGCATCGCGGTCCTCTTCCTCGACCTCGATCGGTTCAAAGTCATCAACGACTCCCTCGGCCACAACATCGGCGATCAGCTTCTGCAGGCCGTTGCGGCGCGCGTGCAGTCGTGCGTGCGCGACAGCGACACCGTCGCACGGCTCGGCGGCGACGAGTTCACGCTGCTGCTGCCCGCGTTGGGGCGCTCGGAAGACGCAGCGCTCGTCGCGCAGAAGATCATCGAAGCCGTCCGCTACCCGTTCCACATCGAAGGCCGTGAATTTTTCATCACGACGTCGATCGGCATCAGCCTCTATCCGGAAGACGGAGCGGACGCGGCCACGCTGATCAAGAACGCCGATACCGCGATGTACCAGGCCAAGGAGCAGGGCCGCGACAACTATCAGCTCTTCAACGCATTCGTGAACGCGAAGGCGCTGCAGCGGATCGCGCTCGAGCACGGGCTGCGCCGCGCGCTCGCGAATCAGGAGCTGACGATCTTCTATCAGCCGATCGTCGACCTGGGCACCGGGTCGATCAGCGGGATGGAAGCGCTGCTTCGCTGGACGCATCCGGACATGGGCTCAGTTCCGCCGGCCGTCTTCATTCCGATCGCCGAGGCGACCGGCGTGATGGTACCGATCGGCGGATGGGCAATGCGCCAGGCCTGCAGTCAGGCAAAGGCGTGGCACGACGCCGGATTCCGCGATCTCTCCCTCGCCGTGAATCTGTCGGTCACACAACTGCAGCAGCTCGACCTCGTCGACCGCGTGAAAGACATCCTCGTGCAAACGGGACTTCGGCCCGATCTGCTCGAGCTCGAGATCACCGAGAGCAGCGCGATGCAGAGCCCCGAGACGAGCGTGCGCACGCTGCACGAATTGAAGAGGCTCGGCATCCGGGTGTCGCTCGACGACTTCGGTACCGGCCACTCGTCGCTGAGCTACCTGAAGCGCTTCCCGATCGACACGCTCAAGATCGATCAGTCATTCGTCCGCGACATCACCTCGGACGCGGACACTGCCGCCATCGTCACAGCGATCATCGCCATGGCGCACAGCCTGCGGCTGAAAGTCATCGCCGAGGGCGTCGAGGACATTGAGCAGGCGGCGTTCCTGAAACGCTACTCGTGCGACCAGATGCAGGGATTCCTCATCAAGCCGCCGGTGCCGGCGAGCGAGTTCACGAACCTGATTCGTCTGGCCCAGTCGTATGCCGTGCCGAGCGAGAGCGAGGCGTGACATGCGACGCGCCATCGTCGCGACGGCGCTGACGGCCTTCGCCTGCGCGGCGCCGCCTGCGCCGAAGCCCGCCCCCGCACCCGCCGCGAAACCGGTCGAGCGCTCCGCCGCGGAGATGGTTGACCATGCCGGCGATTCGGTCGAGACGGCGGTCAGCGTCCCAGCCGACGCCGACGACGTGAAGTTCGAGAACAACTGGATCTACGACCGCATCGGTCGCTTCCGCCGCCATAGTCAGGGGACGGGCTCGCTGAACGGGCGGCGCTACGACGTGATCGAAGTCGAGACGCCGGACGGCACGATGCACAAGTTCTTCTTCGACATCACAGAGAACTGGAACAACTACAAGCCGCCAGAATGAAAACGCGCGTCATCCTGAGCCGCGAAGACGGCGAAGGATCCGGGCGGGGGCGCGATACCACCGCCCAGATTCTTCGCGCTCTGCGGCGCTCAGAATGACGAAAAAAACGCCCCGGTTGCCCGGGGCGCTCACCTCAATCTCTCTGTCGAGCTGACTACTGCTTGACGCAGCCGCCGGCTGAGTTCGACCACTCGTACTGGTAGCCGAAGCCCGTCGTCTGATCGATGAACGGCGTGGGCGACCAGGCGCACTTGTCGTCGGCCTCGTTGCCGCGGCGATCGAACCATGCGTTCAGATCCTCGTCCGAGATCGCCTCGCGAGATTCGTGGATGACGAAGTGATTCTGATTCTGAGCGTCGTTGAAGCCGGTAGCCTGGCAACCGGAGCAGCTCGGATACGGCTCGATCGAATACTTCACGTCGTGCGTTCCATCGGTGAAGTGGCCGTGGTACGCGCAGTAGGCCAGATTCGGTCCGCCGCACGAGTCGCTCGTGCCGTTCGACGAGTACGAAGTCGCCGGGATGAAGACCTCATAAACGGTGCTCGCGTCCTCGGCGCCGCCGAAGAACTTCTTCACTTCCGCCTGCACGAGCGCGTCAGTGACGTTCTGCGGCGGAGTTGAGGTGTCGAACTTGTCGTTCGCGCTGCCGCCGAGGTCCGTCGCGGCCGATGCGCCCGCGTTTCGGTACTGCCCGAGCATCCTGCTGTAGTTGTAGATGCCGGTGTTACGGAAGTTCTGCAGCGCCGCCGTATACGAGGTTCCGGTCCCGAAACCCCAGAAGATCAGGACGACTTTTGGCGCCACGATGACCGGACCGCCGTGGTCGACGAGGTTCGAGCCGCCGCCGCCGCCCGGACGCGCGTGACCAATTGCGGGAAACTCATGAATGTGACCGTTATTAACCTCCGGCGCCGGCTGAGCGTACGCGGCGGCGGAAACTGCGAGCGCGAATGAAATGGAGAGGAGCTTCTTCATCCAGGTCGTGTCCTTTCTGCAACGCGTTGGTAAACGTGGGCAAGCAGATGCCCGGCTTCGAGAGGAACTCTGTTGTTTCGGGTGCGGAGGGAGGATAACCCGTCACACATCCGTGTGACAAGAGTGTCAAGCTCAAAATACGTAGCGCGCGCTGGCGTGGACCTGCTCGAGAGCGGTCGTGAGGGCGGGGCCGGGCTGCACGCGGAAGTGGTGATTGATCTTCAGCCGGAGGTCGCCGTGCTCCGGGACGCCGAGCAGCGTCACGGTGACCGGAATCTCGCCCGCGTGCTCCTCGACGATCTCGCGGATCTTCTTGACGGTGTCTTCGGTGACGCGCGTGTAGGGAACCTCCAGCGCGATCTCCTTCACCTTCTTGTCGCGGATGCCGTCGAGGGGAACGATCTCGAGAGCGTTGAGCTCGGGCGTGACCGGCGACTCGGCGAATGCAGCGGCGTGCGCAGCGAAATTCGTGTCGGGCGTGTCCGGTGTAGCACTGCCGGCTTCGGCGGCGGGTTCTTCGTCATCGTCGGGAAGCACCACCGGAGCCGGCGGCACCCCACCGAATAGATCGAGATTGTTTTTGCGATCGCCGTACTTTTCGCGCTCGATCTCTTTCGGGTCGCGGTCGTCTTCGAGGTCGTCTTCGCGAATCTCGTACGCGGAAATGCGGGTGCGCTCTTCCGGATGGCCGCCGTACTCGTCGTCGATCCGCTGCGCCGCCTGCTCGGCTGATTGCAGCGAGGCGCTCCGCCCCGCGGCCATGCCTCCGGTGTCCTTGACGGTCGCGGTGAGCAGCACGGCAATTCCGTTATCGAGCCACGTCACGTACTTCGAATAGAGGTCGCTGAAGACGACGACGTCGACGGAACCGTACTGATCGTCGAGGACGAACTTCGCCATCAGCTTCCCTTCGTTCGGGCCCTTCTTGATCTTCGAACGTTTCATCTGGGAGACGATGCCGCCGATCATCACGGTCTCGTCGACGTGGCGATACAGCGTGTCTGTCGAGGCGCTTGCGAAAATCTTCAGGTCCTCCGCGTAGCGATTCAGCGGATGACCGCTGACGTAGAAGCCGAGGGTCTCTTTCTCGTACTTGAGCTTCTCTTCGTCCGGCCACTCTCCGTTCGGCGCCGCCCACTTCGGCGGCGGAGGCGCGGCCGGCGTAACGCCCGCCATGCCGAACAGGCTGCTTTGCCCGCGCTCCTTCTCGTCCTTGGTGCGCTGCGCGGAGTCGGCGGCCCGCTCGAGTTGGTCGAACAACGCTTTGCGCGTGAGCCCGAGGAAGTCGAAAGAGCCCGACTTTACGAGCGCCTCGAGGACTTTCTTGTTGCACGCGCGCAGATCGACTTCTTCGCAAAACTGCTGGAGCGAGCGGAACCGGCCGAGCTGCCGGCGCGCCTCGAGGATCGACTCGATCGCGCTCTCGCCGATGCCTTTCACCGCGCCGAGTCCGAAGCGGATGTCCGGGCCGACGACGGTGAACGAGTAGTTCGACTCGTTGATGTCGGGCGGCAGGACTCTGATGCCCATCTGATTCGTCTCGTGGATGAACTTGACCACGTTCTCGGTCTTGTCCATCTCCGACGTCATCAGCGCGGCCATGAAGTGCCGCGGGTGGTGCACCTTGAGCCACGCGGTCTGATACGCGACGAGCGCGTAGGCGACCGAATGCGATTTGTTGAATCCGTAGCGCGCGAACGGCTCGATGTAGTCGAAGATCTCGTTCGCTTTCTTCTTCTCGTAGCCGTTCCTGACAGCGCCGGCGACGAACTTGTCGCGTTCCGCGGCCATGATCTCGGCGTCCTTCTTCCCCATGGCCTTGCGCAGAAGATCGGCCTGTCCGAGCGTGTAGCCGGCCACGGCCTGCGCGATCTGCATCACCTGCTCCTGGTAGACGATGACGCCGTACGTCTCCTCCAGGAACTGTTTCATCGCCGGCACGAGGTATCTCGGCTTCGACACGCCGTTCTTGCGGCGGACGTACTCGTCGACCATTCCCGCATCGAGCGCGCCGGGGCGATACAACGCGTTGAGTGCGGCGAGATCTTCGAACTTCGTCGGCTTCGATTTGCGCAGCAGGTCGACCATGCCGCCCGATTCGAACTGGAACACGCCCTTGGCCCGCCCTTCCTGGAACAGCCGGAAGACCTCGGGGTCGTCGAGCGGCAGCGTGTCGATCTCGATCTTCGTGCGCGTCTCCGCCTCGGCTGACTTGATCGCGTCGTCGATCACAGTCAGCGTGCGCAGGCCGAGGAAGTCCATCTTGAGGAGACCCATCTTCTCGACGACGCGCATGTCGTACTGCGTCACGATTTCATCGCGGTTCGTGAGATACAGCGGGACGTAGTTGGTCACCGGCTCGGGCGTGATGACGACCCCGGCCGCGTGCATGCCCGCGTGGCGCGACAGCCCTTCGAGCTTCGAGCCGATGTCGATGATCTGCGCGACTTCCTTGTCGTTCTTCACGAAGTCCGCGAGCGCGGCCGACTCCACCGCGGCGGTGGAAAGCGTCACCTCGGGGCCGGCCGGAATCGTCTTCGCTACTTTGTCCACGAGGCCATACGGCAGGCCGAGGACGCGGCCGACATCGCGCACCACCGATTTCGCGGCCATCGTTCCGAACGTGATGATCTGCGCGACGTTCTCCTTCCCGTATTTGTTGCGCACGTATTCGATGACGCGTCCGCGGTTGTTCATGCAGAAGTCGACATCGATGTCGGGCATGGAGATGCGCTCGGGATTGAGAAACCGTTCGAAGAGCAGGTCGTACTGGAGCGGATCGACGTCGGTGATGCCCATCGAGTAAGCGACGAGCGACCCGGCCGCGGAGCCGCGGCCCGGACCGACCGGAATTCCGTTGTCCTTCGCGTATTTGATGAAGTCCCACACGACCAGGAAGTAGCCGGGGAATCCCATCGACTTGATAATGTCGATCTCGCGCTCGAGACGATCCCAGTACTCCTGCGGCTCGTGCTTGCGTTTCGCCGTTTTCTGCAGCCGTCGCGTCAGGCCATCGCGCGCGACCTTCTCGAAGTACGTCGCCGGATCGAGTCCCTGCGGCACGGGAAACTTCGGCAGATGATGGCCGCTGACATCGAGCGACATGTTCACGCGCTCGGCGATCCGCACCGTGTTCGCGATCGCTTCCGGGTACGCGTTGAACACGCGCTGCATCTCGTCGGCGCCTTTCACGTAGAAGTCGTCGGAGTAGAACTTCATCCGGCGCTCGTCGCCGAGAGTCTTGCCCGTGCCGATGCACAGCAGCACTTCGTGCGCGAAGGCGTCGTCGCGATTGAGGTAATGCGAGTCGTTCGTCGCGACGAGCTGCAGCCCGGTCTCTTCGCCGAGCCGCGCCATCATCGGCAAGATCTTCTGCTGATCGGGAATGCCGTGGTCCTGGATCTCGAGGAAGAAGTTCTCCGCTCCGAGGATGTCGCGGTATTGCAGCGCGGCCTCTTTCGCTCGCGTGTAGTTGCCGCCGGCGAGGTTCTGCGACACCTCGCCTTTGAGACATGACGAGAGGACGATGAGGCCTTCGCGATGCTCGCGGAGCAGTTCCTTGTCGATGCGCGGCTTGTAGTAGAAGCCTTCCGTGTAGCCCGCGCTCACGAGCTTCACGAGATTGCGATAGCCCTCGTTCGATGCGGCGAGGACGATCAGATGATTGTTCGCGCCTGCGTCGGCCTGCTGATCTTCGACTCCTGCTTTGTCGAGACGCGAGCCGTACGCGACGTACATCTCGCAGCCGATGATCGGCTTCACGCCGACCTTCTTCATGGCGTTGTAGAACTCGACCGCACCGAACATGTTGCCGTGGTCGGTGATCGCGCACGCCGGCATGCCGAGCTGGGAGACCTTCCTGGCGAGCAATTCCGGCCGGCTGGCACCGTCGAGGAGTGAATACTCGGTGTGGAGATGGAGGTGGACGAAGGACATCGGCTCTGCCTCCGCAGTGTAGACGGCGGAGGCGGCGTTTTGGCACATGGTTCTGTGCAGCTCCTGGCTCTTAGCTGTTCGCTCTTAGGAGAACGTGGCAGTTTCTACGAATCGTAGACAGGTGTTCCTGAGAGCTGACAGCTGAGAGCTGAGAGCTACGAATCGAACGCCACGCCGCCGATGGGCCGTCGCGATGCGCGTCCAGTCGGGTCGAACCGGCCGTCGAGCAGCTCGCGGAGGTTCGTCATCTCGAGGAAGAGATGCCGGTGGCGGATGCAATGGACGGAGATCGCGAAGAAGAGAATCGCGACAATTCCGAAGAAGACGGACGAAGCGGGGCTGCTCGCCGGCAGCGGCGCGCTCGAGCTGCGCACGAACAACTCCTGCGCGATGACGATCGCGAAGATCGGCAGCGGGAGAAAGACCAGCGCGGAGAGGATCCGGCTCGCCTGGATCCTGAAGTACGGCCGCAGCGCAAGGAGCGACAGCGACACGAAATATCCGAGGACGAGGAAGCCGATGAGGTGGAGCTCGGAGAGCCATAGGGCGACCGCCGCTTGCGGTCCGCGGTGGCCGATCACGAGCATCCGCGATTGCAGGAGCAGCACGCCGGCGAGCGACGCCACCGCGCCGGTCACGCAAAGCAGCGCCAAAAACGCACCGAACAGATTCCTCGCTGCCAGCAATGCCGCCATGCGAACGAAGATCACCGCCGCGGCGAGACCTGCGATCAGCGCGACGCCGATCGCCCAGGGCGCGCGCGCGCCGAAGATGCCGCTCGTCCGCACGGCTGCGAACGCGACGCCGCTTCCCTGCGCCTCACGCATCGATTCCGCGGCGCCCGTCAGCGCAACGAAAAGGCAGAACGCGGTGCCGCTGTAGAACAAAACCTTGGGCATGATGGCAATGGTACGACAGATCGCAGATCTATTCTTCCTTCATCGAGATGATCTGGTCGAGACGGATCTCGAGCGAGCCGGAGTCGGAGACGAACTTGATGAACTCCGCGCCGTTGGCGGTATAGACATCGGCGATCTCGCCGCGCTCCCGCTGCGGCATCCCCTCGAGCGAGAACTCGAGCTCGATCGGTTTCTTGTGCATCGCCGCCGCCTCGAGTTGATCGTGGTAATCGCACGAAACGGGCCGGTAACGTTCCTCGGGCATCTGAAGCCTCCGTGCCGCGGAGATACAACATCGGTGCCGGTCAGAGATCACGAATCGTCCCGCGATGCGCGTGCTACCATCGCCGCGATTTCATGAGCATCACCAGCGTCCTCGGCTTGAACAGCTTCGCTGCGGCCATCCCGCTTGTGTTCGCCATCGTCCTCATCATCATCCTCATCGTCTCGTTCCGCTCGCGCGCCGTCGTCTTCTGTCAGTACCTCGAGACGATGACCGGCATCCGCCTGAAGCCGTCCGACGTCCGCCGCGTCTACAACGAATCGGGCGCGAACGGCGTCCGCGAGATGTTTCTCGACCTCATCATCCGAGAGGATCTGAAGGAAGGTCCGATGGACATCCCCGAGGATCAGCGCAAGGCAGAGAAGGACGAGCTCGCGATCAACTGAGCTGGACGCTACGGCGTCAGCTCCGTCTCATCGCCATAGTTCCCCGCGATGAGGCGCCGGTGCTCGCGAAGTGCGCGGAGGTAAGTCTCGGTATCGCGCAACCGCGCCGGGAACCTGGCGCTGCGGATGACGCCTGACCAGACCACGAGCGGCCGTGACACCGGGCGGCTGACCAGCAGCCGATGCACGCCCCGCCCGAGATCGATGCCGTTGCCCACAGGAACGCCGTCGATCGAAGCCGCAACGACGCCGTGCTCGTTGACGACGATGTACGTGCTGGCGATGTCAACGCGGAACGGCACGGCCACGCCTCTGACTGCGACCGCCGGCAGGCTCTGACCAACGACCCATAACCGGCCCCACGGCAAATAGTGCCGGCGAACGAAAAAACGCGTGCGCGCCGGAAAGTCGGTGCTCGCCAGGACCGCGGTGCCCGACCTTACCAGCGCCGCGGCGATGTCGTCGCGCAGCATCCGGTGCCGCAGCTTTCGATGCGTGATCGATTCGAGCACAAGCCAGTACGGACGGCGGCGGAACAACACCTCGCCTTTCAGGTCCATCACCGGATCGTTCGGCCGCGTGATCTGGAGGACCTGCCGGATGAGCGCCTCTTCGTTGTGCGCCTCGTCATGCCAGAGATGACCTGTGGCGGCAGTCGCGATGATGACGACGACGAGCGACGCCGCGGCGATCGCAGGGATGCGGGTCGTCGATCCGGCCGCGCCGAGAAGGAGCCGTGTCGCCAGCACAACGATCAGCGGATAGAACGGCAGGTAATCCTCGAACGACAACAAGGGCCAGAACGCCGACAGCACGATGACGTACGACGCCGCGAGCAGAAACAGGAACAGCCGCTGCCGGACGACTGTCGCAATGCCCTCGGCCGCCGCGACGCGGCGCGCGATGCCGAGCGTGAGCGGCGTCAGCGGAATTGCCCAGACCACGCGCCACCATCCGTCGAACGGCACGCCGGCGTTGTGCCAGATCACGCAGTACGCGAACGCCTGCCACGCGCCGTTGAGCGCGAAGAACATCGCGATCGCGATCGGCAGAATCGACGCCGTCATGAAGACCGTCGTCAGACTGCCGGCAACATCGCGAAGCGGCGGCGACGCGAAACGATGCCGCGTCAAGAGAATCGTCCCGATTGACGCGACCGCGATCGCGAGTGCGAAGAGCACGCTCTTCATCGACACGCCGAACGCGAAGCCGAGGATCGCGCCGGCAAGGAGCGCTTTCGATTGCGGCTCCATGTCTGTCAGCAGCACCGCAATGCAGGCGAGCCACAACATGACCCAGAGATCGTCCGTTCGGTACTCGAGCATGCCGAGGAAGAAGGGCGGGAAGGCGGCGGCGAGCGCGGTGGCCCATGCGGCGATGCGGCGGCCGAACAGGCGATCGCCGATGACGAATACGAGGACGAGCGACGCGAGGAAGAACGGCAGGACCCAGAGCCGCGCGAGGTAGAGCGCGTTCACGTCGTCGCCGGTCACGCGGAACAGCGGCGCCGACATGAGGTGAAACAGCGGCATGTGGTTGTCGAAGACGTCGCGGTACTGCATCAGCCCGCGCGCCCAGGCCCAGGCCACGTGCATGTGCTGCGGCTCGTCGGAGTCGAAGCGGTAGCGGAAGATGAGCGCGACGCGAAGCAGGAACGCGCACGCTGCCGCTGCGGCGAGGAACTTTGCCTCTGCTCGCGAGAGTCGCTCCTGCTGGCCCACCGGCGAAAATTCTATCCGGAGTACGGCTGCTTGCCGCCGCTTTCGAACGGCAGAGCAGTTGCAGAGTCGCATCGCGCGTGATTCGTTTCATCTCGGTCCTGTTGATCGCGGCACCGCTGTACGCACAAACGTCGGACGAAATCTCGTTTCAGCGCACGTTCCTCCTGCGCAACGTCTCCGGCACATCGTTCAACCCGGGCGATACGCCGCTGCACCCGCACATCGTGAGGCGCGGCGCGTGGACGACGTTCTGGGACGGCGCGCTCTTCGCGACGTCCGCAAGCGAGACCGGCCCGAAGGTGCCCCGCAGCGGATTCTTCTCGACGAACTGGCTCGGCGCAGGCGCGCAGCGGACGCTCGGCTCGCGCGGTCTGGTCGTGTTCCGCGGACGCGTGTCGCTCGAGCCGTTCACGATCAAGGAGCAGGGATACCCGCAAATCCTGCAGTGGGTCTCGCCGGAGAGCGGAGGTCCGCTGCTCGACGCGATGCGCGCGCACGACTTCATCGGCGAAGCGGCTGTCGACCTCGCGCTTCGCACGACGACATCGACGTTCATTCACATCTACGCCGCGCCGGTGGGCGATCCCGCGCTCGGCGCCGTCCCGTACGCGCAGCGCGCGTCATCGGAAGAATTCGCCGAAGCTCCGTTCGCGTACGACGTGCAGGAGATGACCCACGACTCGACGAGTGTCGTGACGGCCGGCTTCGGATCGCGCTTCGTGAACCTCGAGGCGAGCGCGTTCCACGATGCGGTCTCGCACGGCCGGCACACGTCATTCGACAGCGGCGACGGCATCGACTCGCGCTCGGCGCGGCTGACGATCACGCCCGTGAGGAGAGTGGCGCTGCAGGTCTCGCGCGGCGAGCTCGGCGACGCCAGGCGCGAGGTCACCTCCGCATCGCTGACATTCGGCAACGCAGCGGGCGCGGTGAGCGCGATCTGGACGCGCCACAATACGGCCGGAGGCGACATGCTGAGCTCCGGAACTCTGGAGGGCACGGGCCGCTTCTTCCGCAACACCGTCTCCGCCCGCATCGAAGCCGTCGACCGTCCGCCCGGCTTTCTCGGGCAACCCGACGCCCGCCGCACGACACACTTCGCGGCCGGCTACATCTTCGATGTGCTGATGCACCCGTACCGCGCCGGCATCGGCGTCAACCTCGATTACCACACGCAGACGCACGACCTCACGCAGCGCTACGGGCACAAGCCACAGGCGATCTACGTGTTCGTGCGAGCGAGGACCGAGGCGGTAACCCGTTACCGCTCGCCGAGCCTGTCCATCAGCTGCGTGAGCCGCTCCGTGAGCTCCGAGACCTGCTGCTCCAATCGCATGACGCGCACCGACAACGGTTCGCCGGTCTCCGAAGCGAGGACCGAGGACCGGGAGCCGGTGACGGGCTCCTCCTCGATCACGGCGCCGCCGGCTGTGTGCGCCCATCGCGATTCCTTCTGACCCGGGCGGCGCGCAAGCTCGCGAACGAGCGGCTCGCTGTGCGCGGCCATGTCGCGAAGGATCTGTTCGACTTCGTCGACGCTTTCGAACCGGTGCAGCCGGTCGCTGCGACCGCGAAGCTCGCCGGGGGTTTGCGGTCCGCGCAAAAACAGGAGCGTGATCAGCGCCTTCTCCGCCGGCCGGAGATGCCAGACCTTGTCGAGGTTGTGGTCGAAGCGCACCGCGCGGCCGCCCATCACGCGCCAGGCGAGTTTCTCGTCCTGGAGCCGGTCGAGCGCGCGCTGCACGTCGGATTCGGACAGCTCCATCACCGGCTCGCGATTCGACTTCTGATTGCACGCGGCGACGAGCGCGTTCAGAGTCAGAGGGTAGTACTCGGGCGTCGCGAGCTGCTTCTCCATCAGACTGCCGAGGATGCGGATCTCGGTGGAGTCGAGGATGCGGGGCAGGCGCGGCCGCTGCGGAGAGTCGGTGTCGAGCGTGGGGACAAAGCTCATGACGAAATTGTAAACACTGGTTCGCGTGGCGTGCGCGTTTTGCCGAAATAGTTATCGACGCGCATGGCTACTTTCCGTGATAACGACATGAACGTCGTCAGTTTTCCGCCGAAGACGTTGACGAGATTTCCGTGCCGGTTGATGCGCGCGTCGCGCGAGATCGCGCTCGGGTCCGAGGCGCGGCCGACCAGCGGCCGGACGCCTGCGAACGTCGAGGCGATGTCGTCGCGCGTGATGCCCTCCCGGAAGTAGTGATTGAACCGGCCCACGAGGTACTCGACCTCCTCATCGGACGGCCGCACGTCTTCCAGCGAGATGCGATGCATCACTTCGGTCGTGCCGACCAGGGTCGTCGCCTTCCACGGCAGGACGAAGAAAACGCGGTGATCGCCGATCGACTGCAGCAGAAAACCCTCATCGCTGACGCGTCGCTTGAGGACGAGATGGCTGCCGCGGACGAGCGAGAGAACGTAGCGCGCATGGATTCCGTTCGCGCGCAGAAACGCGTTCATCCACGGACCGGCGGCATTCACGACGAGATCGAATTCCTCATCGCCACGCCGCGTGCGGACGATCCACTTCCCTCCGTCGCCGTGCAGCTTCTCGACTTCCGTGTGCTCGCAGATCGTCGCTCCTTCGGCCGTCGCCGACGCGATGACGGCGCGCACGAGCTGGTAGTCGTCGACCTGCGCGTCCCAGTACGAGAAGCCGCCGCGCAGTCCGTCCTCGGTCAGCGGAGCGAGCGCGAGAATCTCCGCCGCTCTCAGCCTGCGATGCCGGTGAATGTTCTCGCGTCCGGCGAGCAGATCGTAAAGCGTCAGGCCGATGCGGATCGTGAAGCGCGATCGCGGACTGTCAGCGTACACGGGCAGCACGATCTCCATCGGCTTGACGAGTTGGGGCAAATGTTCGAGCAGCCACGCGCGATCGCGCAGCGACTCGCGGACGACGTGGACCTGCAGGTTCTCGAGATAGCGCAGGCCGCCGTGGACCATCTTCGTGGAGCGCGACGACGTCTGCGCACCGCATTCGCCCTTCTCGAACAGCACCAGGTCGTAGTCGCGCCGGGCCAGCTCCCAGGCGATCCCGGCGCCGTTGATCCCTCCGCCCACCACGGCGATTCGTTTGCGGCCGCTGAAAGTTTGCGTCACGGCTGAGTCTCGCTCACTGCAATTCTCTGGCAACTGGAATGCAATGGCTCCGCTTCGTGAGCGCGCTGGAACGCGACTGCGTCACTGCACTTGCGCCGAAGGAGACTGCCGGCGATCTCGGCGTGATGCTCACCGGCGGCGGAGCGCGGGCCGCATATCAGGTCGGGTTGATCAAGGGCCTTTCGGAGCATTTCCCACACCTCAAGTTCCCGGTGGTCACCGGCGTTTCGGCCGGCGCGATCAACGCCGTCTTCCTGGCGTCGCGCAAAGGCTCGCTCGCGCAGCGCGCCGAAGAGCTGTCGCAGGTCTGGTGCGAGTTGCAGTGCAGCAGCATCTGGCGCTTCGACTGGAAGACGCTGGCGCCGTTCCGGTCCGCGCTCGCGTCGATTTTCCCGCGGCACAAATGGACGCGCAGCGGCGGCCTCGTGGACACGACGCCGCTCGCGCGGCTGCTGTATCGAATTTTCGACGCGCGGCCGAATACACCGGTCCGCGGTCTCATCGACAACATCCGCTCGGGCGACCTCCACTCGCTCGCGCTGGTGACGCTCGATTACTCGACGGGCCAGAGCGTCCGCTGGGTTCAGGGCCGTCACGACGACATCTTCGAAGGCCCGAATCGCCGCAGCGCGCCGGCCGAAATTACAGTTGAACATGTTCTCGCCTCAGCCTCGCTGCCGTTTGTGTTTCCCGCTGTGAGGATCGGCACTGCATGGCATGGCGACGGAGGCATCCGCCTGGCCGCGCCGCTCTCACCCGCCGTTCACCTCGGCGCCCGGCGCATCATCGCGATGTCGACGGGTTACCAGCGCACGAAGGCCGAGGCGAGGACGCCGGTGGTCGAAGGATACCCGCCCGCCGCGCAGATCCTCGGCCAGCTCGTCAACGCGATCTTTCTCGACGTCATCGACGAGGACGTCGCCCGCATGGAGCGCATGAACGAGATGTTGCGCAAGCTCGACGCGCGCGAGCGGAACGGGTTCAAGCCGATCGATCTCCTCGTGCTGCGGCCCTCGCGCGACCTCGGCAAGCTCGCCGCCACGTACGAAAAGTACCTGCCGCGTGACCTCAAAACGCTGACGCGAGCGCTCGGCGCGAAGGAAACGGAGTCGCCCGACTTCGTTTCGATGTTCATGTTCGAGCCGCGCTACATCCGCGAGCTGATCGACATCGGCCGCGCCGACGTCGACGCCCGGATTGACGAAATCCGCGCCTTTCTCGGCGAGTCCGTGCAGCAGGCAGCGGCACTCTGAGATAATCTGCCGCCGTCACGATGCCCGTCCTTACGCTGGAGCTCCTCGGCGATTTCCGTATGCGGTCCGAATCCGGATCGCTGATCAACATTTCCGCGAAGAAATCGCAGGCGATGCTCGCCTATCTCGGAGTCAAGCCGACGCAGCTCGTTTCGCGCGACAAGATGGCGGCGCTTCTCTGGAGCAGCACCGCCACCGAGCAGGCCCGCCAGAGCCTGCGCCAGACCCTTTCCAGCCTGCGCAAGGAGCTCGCCCAGATTTCGCCTGACCGCAAGATTCTGGTCGAGGAAGGCGACTTCCTCTCGCTCGATCCCGACCTGGTCCGCGTCGACGTGGCCGAATTCGAAAAGCACCTCGGCACCGGCGGCGAGGGCGGCCTGGAGAAAGCCGTGTCGCTGTATCGCGGCGACTTCCTCGAGGGGTTCGAGCTCGACGAGGAGCGCTTCGACCAGTGGGTGATCGCCGAGCGCGACCGCCTGCATCGCGCCGCGCTCCGGGCGCACGCGCAGCTTGTCGAGATCCAGTCGCGCAACGGCTCCCTCGACAACGCCATCGCGACCGCGCAACAGTCGCTTCGCATCGATCCGCTGCAGGAGAGCATGCATCGCACGCTGATGCGCCTGTACATGGACAGCGGCGATCTCGTGAACGCCGTGCAGCAGTACGACACCTGCGCGCGCACGCTCAAACGCGAGCTGCAGATCGAGCCGGACGCCGAGACCCGCAAGCTCTTCCAGCAGGTCGCGCAGCTTCGGGCCCGACGCGGCGAGGCGGAGACGCAGCCGGCAAACGGCAAGAAGAGGGTGCTGGTCGTCGAGGACAACCAGCTCAATCGCGAGCTGACGAGCGCAGTGCTCAAGAGCGCCGGCTATGAAGTCGAGACGGCCGAAGACGGCGCCGAGGCCTTGCTGCAGCTCGGCCGCGGACCCGTCGATCTGATTCTGCTCGATATCGACCTGCCGTTCATCGACGGCCACAATCTCCTTCGCGCCATCCGCGAAAAGGGCATCGAGGTGCCGACGATCTTCGTCTCCGGACTGCCCGGCGAGCAGCCGGAGCTCAAAGCGTTCGAGGTCGGCGCGGCCGACTTCATTCGCAAACCCGTGAAGAACAACGTGCTTCTCGCGCGGGTCGCAAAAGTCCTCAAAGGCGAAGAGTAAGTCCCGCTTGCCTCGATCTTGCATCGGCCGTACATTGCCGGACATGCGCAAAGGGGAAAGGATCCTCGTCGTCGAAGAGAATTCGCTCGTCGCGAATGCGATCGAGGCGGCG
>DASWBH010000085.1:0-10151 GCA_036390755.1 Thermoanaerobaculia bacterium | reverse complement strand
GAGGGTCCGGTGCTCTACGTTTCCGGCGAAGAATCGCCGCGACAGATCGCTATGCGCGCGCGCAGACTCGAAACGACGAGCAGCAACATCCGCCTGTTCGGCGAAACGTCGGTCGAGCGAATCCTCAGCGAGAGCGAGAAGATGCATCCGGCCGCGGTGATCGTCGACTCGATCCAGACCGTGCACACGTCGATGAACGACTCGATGCCCGGTTCCGTCGGCCAGGTGCGCGACTCCGCGGGTGTGCTGATGGCTGCCGCCAAACGCCTGTCGATTCCGTTCTTCCTCATCGGGCACATCACAAAAGAAGGAACGATCGCCGGACCGAAAGCGCTCGAGCACATCGTCGACACGGTTCTCTACTTCGAAGGCGAGAAATTTCAGAACTACCGGGTGGTGCGCGCGTACAAGAACCGCTTCGGTCCGGTGAACGAAGTCGCGATTTACGAGATGCATGACGACGGTCTCGACGAAGTGCCGAATCCGTCGGCCGCGCTCCTTTTGCAACGCAGCAGTGCCCCCGGATCTGCGGTGCTCGCGGCACTCGAAGGGACCCGGCCGATTCTCATCGAGGTGCAGGCGCTCGTGTCATCGACGCACTATCCGTCGCCCAGGCGGATGGCGCTCGGCATCGACGCCAATCGTGTGTCGCTGCTGCTCGCGGTCCTCGAGCGCCGCGGTCTGGCGAACTTCATCTCACACGATGTGTACGTCAATGTCGCCGGCGGTCTGCAGATCGACGAGCCCGCGCTCGACCTCGGCATCATCGCCGCGCTGCTCTCGTCGCATCGCAACGTGCCGCTCCCCCACGATCTCGCGCTGTTCGGCGAAGTCGGTCTCCTGGGCGAGATCCGCAGCGTCTCGCAGCCCGACCTCCGCGCCCGCGAAGTGGCCGCGCTCGGATTCCGCCGTGTGATCGTTCCGCATTCGAACGCGTCGGAGATCCATGCGGACGTCGATGTCGTTCCGGTCCGGCGCGTCGAGGACTTCGCCTCCGCGCTCCTGACGTGATCCCCGTCTCTTTACAAGCTCAACCGCGTTATTTACAATATCAACGGTTCGTCCCCAAATCGTCATGAAATTCCCTTTTGGTCGCAGTGGGTGGGTGGGCAGGCTCGGCCTGTTCACAACCGCTGTTACATTTCTGCTCACCGGTTGCGCGACCGGATTCATCCGTCCTGCGACCGCGCCGGAACCTGCGCCGACGGCGGTCGTCGCGTCGGATGACGACGACTTCAGCCAGCTCGTAGCTCAGCTTCGTTCCGACCTCAGCCGCTACAACAAGCGGGAAGCAGAACGCCAGCCGTCCGCGCGGGCGCGAGAGAATGCGCTCGCCGACAAGGCGAAAGCGCTCTTCACTCCGCTCGCTGCGCTGCACATGCCGGTCGTCGGCGTCACCGCCGGCGGTCTCGACGACAGCTGGGGCGCCCCGCGTGACGGCGGCGAACGCCGGCACAAAGGCATCGATATCTTCGCGCCGCGCGGCACCTCTGTCGTCGCGGTCATCGAGGGCATCATCAGCTACATCGGCGACCAGCCGAAGGGTGGCCACTGCCTGTGGCTGACAACCGAAAGCGGCACGTCGTTCTACTACGCCCACCTCGACCGCTGGGCTCCCGGCCTGTACGAAGGCATGGAAGTGCAAACGGGCGATCTTCTCGGCTTCGTCGGCAACACGGGTAATGCGATCACGACGCCGCCGCATCTGCACTTCGGGATCAACCAGAACGACGACATGGTCAACCCGTATCCGATCCTCACTCGTGCGATACCGGTGAAGAACGCGCACGTGCACGCCGAGCTCGGCGGCGGCTACGGCACCCGTTAGCCTCCCAATTTCTTACCACTGACCGGATCGAACCATGCGAGATGCAACTCGCGCAGCGGAGCCATCACGAACTCGCGCTGCAGATAGCGCGGATGCGGCAGAGTGAGGTCGGGCGACCTTCGCAGATTCGCGCTGTGCAGAATGAGATCGATGTCGATGGTCCGCGGAGCGTTGCGGCCGCGGCGCACGCGGCCGTGGCGCTGCTCGATCTCCTGCAACGTTCGGAGCAGATCTTCCGGGCTGAGCGTCGTGTAGCCCGCGACGACCATGTTCAGGAACAGCGGCGAGCCGATCGGCGCGTCGACCGGTTCGGTCTCGTGCATCGAGCTCACGCGCACGACGGAGATGACTTCGCGCAATGCGCCGACCGCGCGTCGAAGATTTCGCGTCCGGTCGCCGAGGTTCGAGCCGAGCGCGACGAGGACGGATTCAGGACTCGATGTCGACCTCATTCGGCAGCTCGTTCACGTCGTCCTTTGCGCGCGGGAAGAACCGGCCAAGGTGCTCGCCCGCGCTCGTGATCGCTTCGACGATTCCCTCGGTGAACTCGCCGGCCTTGAAGCGGATCGTCAGCTTCGCGGCGATGTCGTCCCAGAAGCCGGCTGGAACTTTCTCGTCGATGCCGCGATCGCCGAGGATCACGAAGCGCTGATCTTCGCTGGCGACGAACAGCAGTACGCCATTCCGCAGCGCCGTCTTCGTCATGCCGAGCCTCTCGAACGTGCGCTCGGCGTACTTGCGAATGTCGTCGCCTGCTTTCGGCTGCACATGGACGCGGATCTCGCCTGACGTGCGCATCTCGGCGTCGCCGATTGCCTTCACGATGAGCGGCTGGTCGAGTGCCGCGAGGAACTCCTTCTGCTGCATCACCAGCCTCCTGTCGCGCCGCCGCCGCCGAAGGAACCGCCGCCGCCTGAGAAACCTCCCCCGCCGAAACCTCCGCCGCCGCTGAATCCGCCGCCACCGAAGGTCATCCCGCGTCCGGCACCCATGAACAACATCGGCCAGAAGCAGCCGCCGCACCCTGCGCGACGCCGCGTCAGCAACGGGAGGAGAAAGAAGAGAAACACGAGGATGATGATGATTGGAAGGATCGAGCATCCCACGCTGGTGTTGCCTCCGGACGACTGCGGTGCGCTGCGGCGCTGCATGGGGGGTACCGGCGCCTCGCCGCCGCGGATCTTCGCCATCAGCGCGTCCACGCCCGCGTTCAGCCCACCCGCCCAGTCTCCCTGCTGGAAGTGTGGCGCGATGTAGTCGCGGATCACGCGCGACGAGTACGCGTCGGTGACCGAGCCTTCGAGGCCGTATCCGACCTCGACCCGGATCTTCCGCTCCTTGACGAAGACGAAGAGGATCAGACCGTTGTCGTATTTCTTCTGTCCGACCTTCCACTTCTGCGCGCAGCGGATCGTGAAGTCCTCGACCGACTCACCTTCGAGCGACGGGAAGATGTAGACGATGAATTGCGCGCCGCTCTGCTGCTCGAAGTCGGAGAGCTTCCTGTTCAGCGCATCGACCTGGTCAGGCGTGAGGATCCCCGCCTTGTCGGTGACCCACTGGGCGGGCGCGGGAGGGATGTCGAGCGCGAATGCCGCTGCGGCGACCAGCACCGCGATCACAAAAACTGTAGCGGCCCGCCAGCGCACGCGAGCCGCCTAGTGAGTTGCCGTCGTTGCGGTCGTGGTCGCCGGCTGGTTACCGAACGGCTGGAACTCGACCTGCGGCGGAGTCGCTGATCCGGGTGTGCCGCGGAAGTACGCCTTGGCCTTGAAGCCGCTCATGTTCGCGACGAGATTCGCCGGGAAGCGGCGGATGGCGGTGTTGAACTGCTGCGCGTCCGTGTTGTAGCGCTGCCGTTCGACGGCGATACGGTTCTCCGTTCCTTCCAGCTGCGACTGCAGCTCGAGAAAGTTCTGGTTCGACTTCAGATCGGGATAGCGTTCCACCACGACGAGCAGTCGCGAGAGCGCGTTGCTCAACCCCTGCTGAGCGGCCGCGAACTGTTCCATCGCGTTCTGATCGTTCGGCAGATTCGATCCCGCGGCGCCCGGAGGTCCGGCCGGCGCGGCGACTTGTCCGACGCGCGACCGGGCGTTCACGACTGCTTCGAGCGTCGACTTCTCGAAATTCGCGGCGCCCTGGACGGTGCGCACGAGGTTCGGGATGAGGTCATACCGGCGCTGGTACTGGCTCTCGACCTGCGCCCACTGCTGATTGACCTGCTCGTCGAGTCCGACGAGGTTGTTTCTGACGCTGACGAAATAGCCGCCGAAGATGATGAGCGCCAGGATGAGTGCGCCGACGCACCCGAGGAGACCGAATCTCGCCATCAGAATTCCTCTTCTTCCTCTTCCTCTTCGGCCGCTTCCTCGCGATCGGGCGCGACGAACGGCTCCTCCTCGTCCTCAGCACTTTCCGGTGCCGCGACGGGCTCGTCAGAGCTGAACTCCGGTTCGTCGACGGGCTCCTCGACCACGACAGGAGCGCGCGAGCGGCTCCGCGTGGTGGTCACCACCGGAGCATCTTCAGCGTCGCGTTGATCCGCTCCGCATTTCGGGCAGAGAGGAACCGGTTTGCCGAGATCATAGAACTTCGTATGGCAGCTGTAGCAGGTGTACTTCCGGCCGAGGTCAGGCATGGACTAAGGGGCCCCTCCTGAAAAGCGGGCGAAACCTTAGCAACATGCCGAAAGGACGTCAACGCCACCATCAGATCGCAGATCGGGATCGCGCAGATCGCAGGGGTCAAACCTGCGATCTGCGGTTGAGTTCACTGTCCCTTCGGATTGGCTTGAGCTGCCTGCGCGGAGGCGTCGCCGGGACGCGTCGTGGTGCCGTGCGCCCGCACATCAGCCGCGAGCGTGGCAAGCTTCTGCGCATCGGGGAACACTTCCAGTGCCTTCTCGACCTGCGTGTCGCCCTGGAGCCGGTACGGATAGGAGGCATCAAGGCCGAACTTGGCGGCGATGATCTCCGCCTTCAGCGCGCGCTCGATGTATTTCTTGTCGTCAGGCTTCTGCAGATCCTTCCGCACGTCGTCAACCGTTGCGATGTCCTGCTCGGCTGCGAACCGGGAGAACTCGTCGAGGATCGCCGGCGTGATCTGCATTTCCTTCGTCAGATCGGGATGTTTCGCCGCGTAATCGACCGCGTAGTTGAAGATGGCGCTGCGCACTTCCAGGAGCTGCGTGGTGCGCGACAGTTGCGGCGGCTTGATCATCACGTCGGGCGTGATTCCCCCGCCGCCGTACACCACGCGGCCGGTGTCGGTCTTGAACTGCTGCCGCTTCGAGAGTGGAATCTCCGAGTTGCCGCCGTCCGCGTCGGAGTCATCGGCGACGTAGTAGTCGTAGAACGAGCTGTAGTCGCGCTGGATGTTGCGGCCGGACGGCGTGTAGTACTTCGACGTCGTCAGCGCGAGACCGGCGCCGTACTGCAGCGTGTAGACGCTCTGAACGAGTCCCTTGCCCCAGCTCGTCTCGCCGACGACCAGCCCGCGATCGTGGTCCTGAATCGCGCCGGCGACGATTTCCGAAGCGGACGCGCTGCCGCGGTTGACGATGACCACCAGCGGCACCTCGAGATGGTCGTGCTTTCCGGGCGCAACATAGTCCTGCGCCGAGTCAGCGGTGCGGCCCTTCGTGTAGACGATCATCTGCCCCTTCTCGAGGAAGTGATCGGCGACGCCGACCGCGGCGTCGAGCAGACCGCCGGGGTTCTGCCGCAGGTCGAGGACGAGCCGCTGCATGCCCTCGGCTTTGAGCTTGTCCACAGCCTCGTCGAGCTCGCGAACGGTCGTCGAGGTGAAGTCCTTGATGCGGATGTAGCCGACGCCCGGACGGAGCATCAGCACGTTGGAGATCGAGTTGGTCGGGATCGCGGCGCGGACGATCGTCAGCGGGATCGGCTCCTTGATGCCGACGCGCATGATTTTGATGTGAACCGTCGTCCCCTTCGGCCCTTTGAGGCGCTTGACGACCTCATCAAGCTGCAGGTCGTCGGTCGGCGTGCCCTCGACTTCCGAGATCACGTCGCCGGCGCGGATGCCGAGGCGCGCAGCGGGAGTGCCCTCGAGCGGAGTGATGACCGTGACCTGATCATTGCGCTTGGTCACCAGAATGCCGAGACCGTAGAAGGTTCCCTTCTGACGGTCCTGCATGTCCGAATACTCTTTCGGCTCGAGGAACGAGGTATGCGGATCGAGCGTCCGCAGCATCCCGTCGATCGACGAGTAGACGAATTTGTCCGACCCGATATCCTCGGCCGAATTCTGGGTGACGGCGCTGAGCAGGTCGGTGTACTCCTTCAGGCGCTTGTGCAGGTCGTTCTGCATGGGAGCGCCGAAGAGCCGATTCCCGTAGAATCCACCGACAAGTGTCGCCCCGACGAGGGCGGCCGCCAGAGTCAGCGAGAAGGTCCACTTCTGAGTTTTCTTGATTGTGGCCATGTTTCTTTCGTAAGCGTGATTTGCGTGGTGTAACGTGATTATATCGGTGGAGTATTCAGGCTGAGAGTGGTGTTCACCCTCTCGTCACCTGAGAGAGGGGTCTGTCTATGTTCGGACTCGGCGTCCCGGAACTGATTTTGATCTTCATCGTTGCGCTCGTCGTCTTCGGGCCGAAAAAGCTTCCCGAGATCGGGCGGACCCTCGGCAAGGCCCTCGGTGAGTTCAAGAAGGCGACCGACGACCTGAAGTCCACCGTCGAGCGCGAGATGCGCGTCGAAGAGATCAAGCAGCTTACCCCGACTGCGGCCTCCTTCAACATCACCCAGTTCGAGCCGGTCCCCATGACACCTCCCACGCCGGAACCGCCGGCTGAGACCGTATCAAGGACTGAGCCAGTGACTCCGGCGCCCGCACCCGCGGCTCAGCCGGCCACAACGGAACCGGCCGCGGTGACCGAAGCTGTTGCCGAAGCGCATCCGACTTCTCACAATCCGCACGCGTGATGTCCACCGAGCAAGCTGGCGTCAACGCGGTCCCGAACGTCGAAGATCCGGAACGCGAGCTCAGGAAGATGTCGTTCCTCGAGCATCTCGAGGAGCTGCGCAAGCGGATCATGTTCTCCGCGGCAGTCCTCGTGGTCGGCTTCGGCGTCTGCTGGCACTACGCGGACATCATCTTCGACTGGATGGAGCGGCCGATCACGCAGTATCTGCCGAAAGGCGACAAGCTCGCGTTCACCCGGCTGACCGGACCCTTCTTCCTCTACATGAAGGTCGCATTCTTCGCGGGGTTGTTCCTGACCTCGCCGCTGATCCTTCACCAGCTCTGGCTGTTCATCTCGCCGGGACTCTACAAGCGCGAGCGCCGCTACGCCGCGCCGTTCATCATCTTCGCGACGCTGTTCTTCGTCGCCGGCGGCTACTTCGGATACCGCTGGGTTCTTCCTGCGACCTGCGGCTTCTTCATCGAGACCGGCCAGCACTTCAAGCAGGTCGTCACCGTCGACGACTACTTCTCGTTCGCGAGCATGATCGTTCTCGCCTGCGGCCTGATCTTCGAGACGCCGATCCTCATCTTCTTCCTGGCGCGCCTCGGCGTCGTCACGCCGAAGTTCCTGCTGCAGAAGTCGAAGTACGCGATCGTGCTCGCGTTCATCATCGCTGCGGTGGTTACGCCGACGCCCGATATGGTCACGCAGACTGCGCTCGCCGTCCCGATGATCGTGCTCTACTTCATCGGGGTCGGCGTCGCGTACGCGTTCGCCAAGAGATACGACTAGCTCGCGCTAGCGCTCGATCTCGAAGTCAGCGCTCAGATTCGGGATCGCTTCGTTGAAGATGATGACCGTCTCCGCCACCGGGAAGAGCACTCGGTGGTTCTTCTGCTGGACCTCGACGATCACCTCGTAGAAGCCCTCGTTGATCGAGATCAGCGTCCCGGCTTTCCCCTTCATCTGCAGTTGCTCGTTGAAGAGCGAGATCTTTGACGGAATCTCCATGCGCGCAACCATACGGGCGACACGTGCCGGAGTCAACGGCGACTGGGGTGCGGCGGCCATGCCGCCGCTCAAGGAGGGGTGAGGGATGAGGGATGACGAAGCGTCACCCCTCATCGAAAGACGAGCGTCAATCCTTTTTGTCCGACTTCTTCGCGGCCGGCTTTTTCGTCTGTGTGGTGCTCGTTGCCGGAGGTGTCGGTGCCGCTTCCATCTTCGGGGCGGCAGCCGGCGGCGGCGTCGGAGGCCCGAAGTACGCTTCGTTGTACGTCACGTTGGCGTTTTTCTTCATCGCATCCATCTGCTCCTGCAGGCGGCGCTGGCGTTCTTTCTTCTCGAGAGTGTCCTTCACCTGCGAGAACGACGTCGTGTCGTGCGACTCGACCTTGATGATGTGAAAGCCGTACTGCGTGCGGACCGGGCCGACGATGTCGCCCGCTTTCGCGGCGAACGCAGCCTTCTCGAACTCCTCGACCATCTGGCCGCGGTTGAACGCGCCGAGATCGCCGCCGCGCGCGCCTGAACCCTTGTCGTCCGATTCCTTCTTCGCCACCTCTTCGAATGACGCGCCGCCCTCGATCTTCTTCTTGATCTCTTCGGCCTTCGCCTTCGCCTCAGCTTCGGTCAGCTCTTTCTTTCCCGGCTGAGCCGCGGGGCTGCCCTTGAACGCGATCAGGATGTGCTTTGCCTTGACCTGTTCGTACTGATTCTTGTTCTGGTCGTAGATCTTCTGGAGATCGGCATCCGAGATCTGGATGTTCTTCTCCATCCGCTGCAGCTCGGCGTTCGCGACGAGGTTCTCCTTCATGAGCTCGAGCTGGCGCGTCACCTCGGCGTCGTTCTGGAGGTTGTCCTTGTAGCCCTGCGCCGCCAGCATCTTCATGCGCAGGTAGTCTTCGGCGAACTGCTTCTTGCCCGCGCCCTGAGCGAACTGCTGGTACTCGGCCGGAAGCGTCTTCACGGCGTTTTCGAACTCGGACTGACGAATCGTCACGTCGCCGGCTGCGACGACGATCGGATCATTGGTCGCCTGCTGCGCGGTCGTCGTCTGGGTTTGCGTCTGACTGCCGGCCGGCGTGGCAGCCGGCTTGTCCTGCGCCATCGCGCCGGCGGCGCAAAGCGCGAGGAACATCATGAGCATGGTGGTTTTCTTCACAACATCTCCTTTTGTCTTTGAGAAACCTGTGATCCAAACGGCGGGCTGTGCGGCGGGATTCCAGCGGAGATTACAGCTTTTTCACCGCGGCGGCGATGCGCGCGACTCCTTCGCGAATCCGCTCCATCGACGCCGCGTAGCTGATGCGTACGCAATCGTCGGCACCGAATGCGATACCGGGCACGACCGCAACGCGAGCCTCATCGAGCAGGAATGTCGCAAACGAGTTCGAGTCGTGGATTCCGCCGCGTCCGAAGAACTCCCGCACCTCCGGAAAGACGTAGAACGCGCCGTCAGGATCCGTGCAGCAGATTCCCGGGATCTCGTTGAGCGCCGGGACGAGCCAGGCGCGCCGCTCGGAGTACGCCTGATACATCCGGCGCACCGCTGCGTCGTCGCCATTGAGCGCCTCGAGCGCGGCGAACTGCGAGATCGTGCATGGATTCGACGTCGAGTGGCTCTGGATCTTGCCGAGGGCGTTGATGATGTCCGGATGGGCAACCGCGTAACCGACGCGCCAACCCGTCATCGCGAATGTCTTCGACATCGAGTTCACGACGATGACGTTCTCCGGGTACTCCTCGAACCAGCTCATCGCCGACACGTGATGCACGCCGTAGACGAACAGCTCGTACGTCTCGTCGAAGATCAGGAAAAGATCGCGCGAGACGCACCATTCCACGATCTTGCGCAGTTCCGACTCCTCGATCACCGCCCCCGTCGGATTGCACGGCGAGTTGATGATGACGCCGCGCGTCTTCTCGGTCGCGACGCGCTCGATGATGTCGAACGTCGGACGGAAGCGATTCGAGACCTCCGTGTGCGCGTACACCGGCTTGCCGCCCGCGAACGCGACCTGGTCAGGGAAGCTCACCCAGTAAGGCGAGGGGATGATGACCTCGTCGCCGTCGCTCACGAGCGACAGCATGATGTTGAAGAGCTCCTGCTTCCCGCCGGTGCCGGCGATGACGTTGTCGCTCACGAGGTGGGTCCCGTATCGGCAGTTGTAGCGTTCGGCGATCGCATCGCGCAGGGCCTTGGTGCCATTCGAGTGCGTGTACTTCGTGAGCCCCTGGTCGATCGCGCGCTTGCCGGCAGCCCTCACGTTGTCGGGACTCGCGAAATCAGGCTCGCCGGGACCGAAGTCGACGACATCGACGCCCTTCGCCGTCAGCGCGGCCGCCCGCGCGAGGACGGTCAGCGTCGGCGATTCGGAAATGCCG
>DASWBH010000084.1:0-26396 GCA_036390755.1 Thermoanaerobaculia bacterium | reverse complement strand
ATCGGCGACCGAGTAGCCGTACTCGAATCCGAGGACGCCGTATTCGGAGAGGAGTGAATCGTAGACAGAGAAGTTCGCCTCGGCCTGCGGCTCGTTCGTATCCTGCGACAGCGCGTTGTCGACCACGACGGGATCAGCGACTTTCGCGGACGACTCGTGCGCGAGCGCGTTCAGCGGCACGTAGTCCCGGCCGGTGATGTAGTCGAAGATGATCGCGTGTCGATGCGAGAACGTGCCGCGGCCGGTGTCCTGGCCGCTCAGCCGCACGCGGAACCCTTCGAGCAGCAGTGATCCGAATGCCGCCGCCTCGGCGGTTCCCCAGTCGAGCGGCTCTTTTCCGGAGAGCATCGCGCCGCGGCGCGCCAGCACGGGCTTGAGCTTCGGATGCAGAGTGAAGTCCTGCGGCGTATTCGCGAGCGCGTTCGCAACCTGCTGCAACTGCTCGGCCGTGATCGAAGTGTCGGGCGAAGGGTCCGTCTGATATCCCGTGACTTCTTCGTCGGTGTACAGCGGATCGCCAGTCGATGACGGGGCGTGCTGCTCCTTCGTCCGATCGAACGCATCCTGCAGTTGCTTCTGGAACGAATCGAGCCACGCCTCGGCCTCTTTCGGATCGATGTCGCCTTTGCGCAGCAGCGTCTCGGTGTAGATCTTCCGGATCGAGCGATGCTCTTTGATCAGCTTGTACATCTTCGGCTGCGTGAGCGAAGGCTCGTCGCCTTCGTTGTGACCCCAGCGCCGGTAGCAGATCATGTCGATGACCACGTCCTTCCGGAACTGCTGGCGGAACGAGTACGCCAGCTTGATCGCTCGAATACACGCCTCCGGGTCGTCGCCGTTGACGTGGAAGATCGGCGCCTGCACGCCTTTGGCGATGTCGGTCGCGTAAGTCGATGAGCGCGCCGACTCCGGCCCGGTCGTGAATCCGATCTGGTTGTTGATGACGATGTGAATCGTGCCGCCGGTTCGGTAGCCCTTCAGCTGGGAAAGGTTCAGCGTCTCGGCGACGACGCCCTGACCGGCGAACGCGGCATCGCCGTGCAGCAACACGGGGATCACGAATGAACGGCGGCGATCGTTGATCAGTTTCTGCTTGGCGCGCGCCATTCCTTCGACGACCGGATCGACCGCTTCGAGGTGGCTCGGGTTCGAGGCGAGCGTCAGCTTCATCGTCCCGCCGTTCGGCGCGGTGTGGCTCCCGTCGGCGCCGAGGTGGTATTTGACGTCGCCGGAACCTTCGCGGGTCGACGGATCGACGTCACCTTCGAACTCGCGGAAGATCTGCTCGTACGACTTGCCGAGGATGTTCGCGAGGACGTTGAGCCGGCCGCGGTGAGCCATGCCGATGACCGACTCGACCGCGCCGTCGCCGACCGCTTCATTCAACAGGAAGTCGAGCATCGGAATCAGCGCCTCCGCTCCTTCGAGCGAGAACCGCTTGTGGCCGACGTATTTCGTGTGCAGGAATCGCTCGAACGCTTCGGCGTCGTTCAGCTTTTTCAGGATGCGGCGCTTGATCTCGAGATCGAGCGGCTGCTTGTTCCGTGACGGCTCCATCCGGTCCTGCAGCCATCGTTTCTGCTCGGTCTCCTGGATGTGCATGTACTCCGGGCCGATTTTTCCGCAATAGGTTTCGCGAAGCGTGTCGAGGATGTCGCGCAGCTTGGCCGTCGCGCGGCCGCAGAGGCCGCCGCAGATGAACTCGCGGTCGAGGTCCCAGATCGTGAGGCCGTAGAACTGCGGATTGAGCTCGGCGTGGTGTCCGACTTTGTACTCGAGCGGATCGAGGTCGGCGAGCAGGTGGCCGCGCACGCGATAGGCGTTGATCATCTGCAGCACCGCCGCTTCGCGCGCGACCAGCTCGTCGGTCGTCGACGTTCCGATGTGCAGGCGGTTGCGGTCGCGCGCCCAGCGCACCGGCTCGTACGGGATGCGCAGGTCGCGATAGACCTCGTCATAGAAGTTGTCTTCGCCGATCAGCAGGGCGTGGATGCGCGCGAGGAACGCGCCCGACTCGGCGCCCTGGATGATGCGATGGTCGTACGTCGACGTCATCGTCATCACTTTCGAGATGCCGAGATCGGCGAGGATGGACGGATCGGATGCGGAGTATTCGGCCGAGTAGTCGATCTGTCCGGTGGCGATGATCGTGCCCTGCGACTGCATCAGGCGCGGGACCGACGCGATCGTTCCGATCGTACCGGGATTCGTCAGCGAGATCGTGGTGCCTTCGAAGTCGGCGACTTCGAGCGTGTTGTTGCGCGCCTTCCGGACGACGTCGTTGTACGCCTTCAGGAACTGCGCGAAGTCCATCGTCTGCGCGCGCTTGATGTTCGGCACGAGCAGCGAGCGCGAACCATCTTTGCGCTCGATGTCGATGGCGATGCCGAGGTTCACGTCTTCGCGGTCAATGCGTGACGGTTGCCCGTCCTGTTCGCCGAATGCGGAGTTCATCCGCGGGAACTGCCGGATCGCGCGGACGATCGCGAACGCGATCATGTGCGTGAACGACGCTTTGCTCTGACCGGTGAGCGCGAGGTGGTTGTTGATGACGCGCCGGTTTTCCTCGAGCGCTTTCACCGGGATCGTCCGGACGGATGTCGCGGTCGGGATCGACAGCGACGTCTCCATGTTCTGGGCGATCTTGCCGGCCGCTCCGCGCAGGACGACGACGTTGCCCGCCGCGGGCGGCGGGGGCGGGACGGGGGTCGGGCGGGGAGCGGGGGCGGGGGCGGCGGCCGGGGCCGGAGCCGGCGCCCCGACGCTGACTCCGCCGACGGCTTCCTCGAGGTCCTGTTCCAGCACGGGCTGGTAGTCCGCGAAGAACTCGCGCCAGCTTGCGCTCACCGATTGCGGATCGGCTTTGTATTTCTCGTACAGCTCTTCGATGAAGGCGATGTTCGGGCCGTACACCTGGGTCGCTGATGACATGTCCTGTTCTCTAACGGAGCTTCATTCGCGTGCATTCTCTCCGCGCTCGACGGCTGTGTGGGAGAGCGACGTCAGGCCGAGCCAGCCGAAACCGACAGCGAATCCGCCCAGGACGTCGGACGGGAAGTGCACGCCGAAGTACACGCGCGAAAATCCGACGCTCAGGATGATGAGCGCCGCGGCCGTGTGCGCCGCCGCCTGAATCGGCAGCGACTGCTTCTCCACGAGATGATGCGCGACGATCGGGTACGTCGCCGCCGACAGCAACGAATGTCCGCTCGGAAAACTATGCGACTTCGGCAACTTGATGCGCCGGGCGAGCTCCTGCGGCCGCTTACGCTCGAACACGTTTTTCAGCAGCGTGTTGATCGCCATCGCGCCGCCCGTGCTCACGACGACCGTCCACGCTTCGGCCGTCCGCTTTTCGCGCAGCATCGCCAGCGCCGTCAGCCCGGCGGCCGTGCCGATCACCGCGTGCGTTCCCAGTTGCGTGATCGCGTGCATGGCGCGGTGCATCGACGCGTTGTCGATCGTGTGCACGGCTTTGATGATCGCGGTGTCGTACTGTTCCGCGGTGCCGGCCACGACGTGCTCCGCCTGCTCCTTGAAGAACCAGAAGGCCAGCCCGGCGATCACGACGCCGCCCGTTCTCCCGATGGCACGCGGCAGAAACCGTTGCCGGCGTTTGGGTTTCGACTGCGTCTTCTTCACGGCCGCGAACTATAGCGATTTCCCCAGCGCCACGAGCTCATGTGCCGGTTCCGCCCCACAGGCTCGGCGGTAAAAGTCGATCGACGCCGCCCATGGAATGACCGCGCGCGTGTAGCCGAGGCGGCGAAGATCGGCGAGGCAGGCCAGGAGGAGCTGCCGGCCGACACCGCGGCCGCGGTGTTTCCGGCCGATGCCCATCGGCCCGAACGTCCCGAGACCTTTGTTGTTGGCTTCAGCGACGGCGAAGCCGACATCCGGAACGTAATGCGCGATCGCGGCGCGCTCCGCTTCGAACCGCCAGGCTGCTCCGAAGTGACGTTCGATGAAGGTGAGCATGGAGATTCGAGATTCGGGATTCGAATTTCGAGATTCGTACGAGTCTCGAATCTCCGCGTGCAGATTCCAGGTTCTCCCGATCTCCCGATACCCGCGCTTCAGAAAGAACGCCGGATCCAGCACTCCGGGCGTGAAGTAGTTCCCCGGCTCGGCGGCGATCGCCGTCGCGCCGGAATCGTCGAGCAGCGCCGTTCCGATCCCGCGGCCGCGATGCTCGCGATCGACCGCGAGGATCCGCAGATACCGCCCGCAGGTGACAGCCACGCCGCAGATGGCGATGCGGTCCTCAAAAACGCGCACGTGCGGCGCGCCCGAGACTCCGCGCCCGAAGACCTTCTGGTCGGAAACGATTCCAATGTCATACGGATAGTCGTTCGCAGCGATCAGCAGCTCACGAATCGAGCCCAATTCGGAAACGGTCCCGTCGCGGATCACTTCTGCTTTCCGCCTTCTGCCTTCTCCCTTCGCCAGTGGCCTACCGTTCGCAATAGCTCGGCCGTATGGACGGTCAAGTGGTCCGTTGTCCGAAATGCGGACAGGCGAATCGAGTGCCGCCGCTCGGGAGCGGGAAGAAGGCAGTCTGCGGAAAATGCGGCGCGGAGCTCGAGGCCGCAGGCGACGACCATCCGATCGAGCTCAGCGACGCCGATTTCGCCCGGAGCATCGACCGCGGCAACTACGTCGTCGACTTCTGGGCCTCGTGGTGCGGGCCGTGCCGGATGATCGCGCCGGTCATCGAGCAGCTGGCTCGCGAGCGGACGGACGTCCGGTTCGCGAAGCTCAACGTCGATGAGAATCCGCAGACGAGCGCATTTTTCGGCGTGCAGGGCATCCCGCTGCTGATTTTCTTCAAGGACGGCCACGAACAGGGCCGTGTGGTCGGCGCCGTTCCGCGCCCGACCATCGAAGCTGCCATTCAGCAGTATCTCGGCTAGGACGCGGCCGTGGCGATCTCCCCCCGAGAAGAACGGCGAGCGAACGAGCTGGAGCTCTTCGCGAAGAAGGTCGCGATCGTCGCGACGACCGGCATCGTCCTGGTGCTGCTGTGGGAAGTCCGCCAGATCCTGATCCTCGTCCTCGTGGCTGCCGTGCTCGCGGCAGGAATCTCGCCGGCTGTTCATCGCCTGCGGATCCTGAGCCGGTTCTGGTTCCACAATCGCATCCAGCGCGGTACGGCGGTGATGATCGTCTACCTGCCGTTTGTCGCGGTCGTCGTTGTTCTGCTGATCGTCCTGGCGCCACGGCTGATTGCGGACTGGAATCAGTTCAGTGCGCAACTGCCGACGCTCATTGAGAAGAACATTCTCGAGCCGCTCGACAAGTACGTCTCGACGCAGCCGTTGCGCGACGCGCTGAAGCAGGGGATCAGGATCCAGCGCTCGACCATGGTGGTCTACGTCCGCAACGTCGCCACCGTGATCGCGTCGGTCATCGCGGTGTTCTTCATGGTCGCGTACATGCTGATCGACGCGCACCGGCTGCGGAACGTGATTCTGCTGTTCTATCCCGCGGAGGTGCGCGGCGACCGGCGGCGAATGCTGAACCGGATGGGCCGTCGCATGAGCTCGTGGCTTTCGGCGCAGCTCATCCTCGCCGCGATCATGGGCGTCTCGACGTTCTTCTGGCTCGTCGCGCTCCGGCTGCCGTACGCGCTGCCGCTAGCGATCCTCGCCACGCTGGGCGAGCTCGTTCCCGTCATCGGCCCGATCCTCGGCACCACGCCGGCGCTGGTCATCGCGCTCCTCCATTCGCGATGGCAGTTCTGGGCCATGCTGCTCTTCGTGGTGATCGCGCAGAAACTCGAGAATCTGTTCATCGCGCCGCGGATCATGTCGCGGAAGGTGTCGATCTCGCCGCTGACCGTCTTCATCGCCTTCATGATCGGCGCGTCGCTCCTCGGTATCGTCGGCGCGCTGCTGGCCGTGCCGGTCGCAGCGATCCTGCAGGTCGGGTTCGACGAAGCGTTCGTGTCGCGCCGGGAACGCCGCCAGGATGTCGACCGCGCCGGAACCCTTCTCCGCCGCGTCGATTGATCGGTGCGCCTCTTGCTGAGAGGCGAGGCGGGAGGACAACGGCATGAGAAACGAGATGATCGGCGCGGTCGTGAGGCGGGCCATGGAGCACCCGGAGTTCCGTCGCAGGCTCCTCGACAACCCGCAGGAGGCGCTGACCTCGCACGGCTTCGCGCTCGAAGACGCTGAGCTCGCTGAGATCGAGAAGATCCGCGGTTCCCTCGGCGACGGCGACGACGAACGCAAGCTCGTCACCATCGCCGAGCAGTACGGCGTGCATCCTCAGCGCTGAGCGCGTCTTTCGCGCTCCGGCGACAACTTTTTCGTCACTCGTCCGTCTCATTCGCAGCGGAATTTGTATTTGGCCGCTTCCGTTCGGCCAAACTGCGAAGTATCAGTGGTTAACCTCACATAAAGCACTCGAGGACGGATGAGCGTTTCTACGCTGAGACGAATCTTTGTGATCGCCGCGCTGCTTCTTTCGGCGCAGACGCTTCTTGCCGCAGGCCCTTCAGCGCGCACCGGCGCCCGCATGGTGTTCGACGAGTCGACCGGCCTTACGGTCCTCTTCAGCGGCGTCGCTCCGAGCGACCTGGGCACTGTCACTTCCTACAACCCGGCGGACCTCTGGCTCTGGAACGGATCGCGCTGGGTGCTTCGCTATCCCGACCACGCCCCGCCCGGCCGCTCGTCGCACATCATGGTGTACGACAGCGCCCGCAAACGTGAAGTGATCTTCGGCGGCACGCAGGGCACCGGCACCACGGACCTCAACGACACGTGGGCGTTCTCGAAGAACGACTGGACGCAGATCGAGACGAACGATGCGCCAGCGGCGCGATCGCTCTCCGGCGCCGCGTACGATCGTGCGCGCGATCGCATCGTGTTGTTCGGCGGCGTTCATGCGTTCATCGCCGACAAGATCGGCACGGTCACCACGACGAACTTCTTCGACACGTGGGAGTTCGACGGCACCGACTGGACGAAGGTCGCAGACAACGGACCTCAGGTCATCCGTCCGCTTCTCGTATACGACGAGGCGCGTAACCAGATTCTGATGATCGGCGAGAACGACAAGTTCGCTCCGCTCATGTACTCCTACGACACCACCGCGCACACGTGGAACCAGGTCACGCCGGCGACCATGCCGCCGTGCACGAATGAGTCTGCGGCGACGTTCCAGCGGAACAGCGGTCTCGTCTTCCTGGTCGGCGGCGTCTGCACGAACTCGACGACAAATGAAGAAGCATTCACGTGGGACGGAACGAACTGGACGACGATCGCCTCGACGAGCACGATCATCAAGGCGTCGAATCAGGCGCTCACATTCGACGCGCAGCGAAACGTCACCGTCATGTTCGGCGGCACCGAGGCCTTCGGCTTGCCGAGGGCGACGACGTTTACGTTCGATCCGACGCTGGCGGATGCCTCGCACGCCGGCGACTGGGTCACTCACGATTCGAATCAGGTCACGCCCGGACCGCGTTCGCTGCTGGCGATGCGCTCCGATCCCGTCAACAAGGTCATCTACATGCTGGACGGTCTGACCGACGGCAGCACGTTCACCGATTTCTGGATCTACCAGAACGGCGTCTGGCAGAAGAGCCAGGCCACGGGCAGCCCTTCGTGCGGAACGCCGAATGCGGCGTTCGACACCGACCGCGGCAAGCTCGTCGCGGTGTGCAACGACAGCAGCACGTTCGAGTGGGACGGCACGGCGTGGAAGGCATTCCCCGACATCAAGACGAAGCCCGGCTTCCACCAGTTCTCCGCGATGGTGTACGACCAGAGCCTCAAGAAAACCGTCCTGTTCGGCGGATTCGACGGCACGAACTGGATGGACAACGCGTGGATGTGGGACGGCACGACGTGGACCGAGCAGCGGAAGAACCGCGCCCCCGCTCGCGACCTGACGCAGATGTGGTTCGACCCGATCCTTCACAAGACCGTGCTCTTCGGTGGATTGGGACGTCGCACGCCGCAGGATCGCGTCGAGCGCTTCAGCGACATGTGGACGTTCGACGCCAACGGCTGGACCGAGCTGAAGCCGCCGGCGCTGCCGACCACGCGCTTCGGCGCCATGGTCATCACGGATCCGAGCACCGGGCACACGCTGCTTTTCGGCGGCATGCGCTACGACACGCAGACGGTCGGCAACACGGTCACGCAGAAGCAGTTCTACGCAAATGACATGTGGGAATGGGACGGCACGACGTGGGCACAGCGTCAGACAACCAACGCTCCGCCCGTTCGCGAAAGCGCCGGGATGGAGTTCGACTACGAGCGCAACCAGTTCGTGGTGTTCGGCGGCTGGTCGGGGTACTACCTGTCCGACACGTGGACCTTCGACGGCACGACCTGGCACTTCATCGCCGAGTCGATCGGACGTACGCGGCTGATCCGACACTAGGGAACCTCTCCCGCCCGGCGGGCGAGGGCGCTTGGTGCTAACGTATCCCGCCCATGACGGACACGATCATCACGTCGTCGTCGCGGACCGGCGCTCCTGTCGCGTACCGGCGCAGTCTGCAGGATGCGCTGGAGATGACGCACGGAGTCGATGCCGTCGCGTTGGAAGAACGCGCGGCGTCGCTGGCGAAGCGATCGCTCAAGAAGAGCTCGAAGGTATGGGGTCTCAACCTCGCGATCAGCATGATCGACCTCACGACACTCGAGGGGAAAGACACGCCCGGCAAGGTCTACGCGCTGTGCCAGAAGGCGATGCGTCCCGATCCGCTCGACCGCGACGTGCCGCACGTGGCGGCCGTGTGCGTCTATCCGGCGATGATCCCGTACGTGAAGCAGGCGCTCAGCGGAAGCGGAGTCAAGGTCGCCTCAGTCGCAACCGGATTTCCGAGCGGACAGACCTTCATCGATATCAAGGTTCGCGAGACGCGCGATGCGGTCGCGGCGGGCGCGGACGAGATCGACATGGTCATCGATCGCGGCTCGTTCCTGTCCGGCAACTTGCAGAAGGTCTTCGACGAGATCGCCGAAGTGAAGGAAGCGTGCGGGCCCGCGCACCTGAAAGTCATCCTGGAGACCGGCGATCTGGCGAACTACGACCAGATGCGCACGGCATCGCTGATCGCGATGTTCGCCGGCGCCGATTTCATCAAGACCTCGACGGGCAAAGTGACGGTGAACGCGACGCTGCCGGTGATGCTGGTCATGCTGGAGGCGATCCGGGACTTCTATCACGCCACCGGAAAGCAGATCGGAATGAAGCCCGCCGGCGGCATTTCGACCGCGAAGCTCTCGCTCTCGTACCTCGTCGTGCTGTACGAGACACTCGGACCCGACTGGATGACGCCGGATCTGTTCCGCATTGGCGCGTCATCTTTGCTGAATGACATCCTCATGCAGCTGAGGAAGGAGAAAACGGGGGCGTATCAGTCTGGGGATTACTTCACCATCGATTGAGAGGAGCAATGTTCAATGTTCAATGTAGAATTGAGTTCAACATTTAACATTGAACATTTAACATTCACCATTTCGGTTTTATGACGGTCATCGAAACCAAAGAACGCCTCCAACCCGGCCCCGCGAGCAGCGCGATCCTGTGGGAGTATGCCCCCTCGCTCGAATCGACGGATCACGTCAGGATCGCGCCGCGGTACAACCTGTTCATCGGCGGCAAGTTCGTCGAGCCGCATTCGAAGAAGTGGTTTCCGACGATCAATCCGGCGACGGAAGATACGCTCGCGGAGATCGCTGAAGGCGACGCGGCCGACATCAGTCGCGCGGTCGGCGAGGCGCGGCGGGCGTACGAGAAGGTCTGGCGCAAGGTCGCGCCGAGCGAGCGCGCGAAGTACATCTTTCGGATCGCGCGGCTGATTCAGGAGAAGTCACGAGCGCTCGCCATCGTCGAGACGATGAACGGCGGCAAGCCGATCAAGGAGTCGCGCGACATCGACATCCCGCTCGCGGCTGCGCATTTCTTCTACTACGCCGGATGGGCCGACAAGCTCGACTACGCGTTCCCGAATCGCACCGTTTCGCCGGTCGGCGTCGCCGGTCAGATCATTCCGTGGAACTTCCCGCTGCTGATGGCCGCGTGGAAGCTCGCGCCAGCGCTCGCGGCGGGCAACACGATCGTGCTCAAACCTGCGGAGACGACGCCGCTGACGTCGATGATGCTTGCCGAGATCATTCAGGAAGCGGATCTGCCGCCGGGCGTCGTGAACATCGTGACCGGAGCCGGCGCGACGGGCGCCGCGCTCGTTGCGCACGACGACGTCGACAAGATCGCGTTCACCGGCTCGACCGAAGTTGGCAAGCGCATCCAGCGCGCCGCTGCGGGAACCAAGAAAAAGCTCACCCTCGAGCTCGGAGGCAAGGCGCCGAATATCGTGTTCGACGATGCGCCGATCGATCAGGCCATCGAAGGGATCATCAACGGGATCTACTTCAATCAGGGCCATGTCTGCTGCGCGGGATCGAGATTGTTCGTGCAGGAGTCGATCATCGAGCCGGTGATCCGGAAGCTCCGCGATCGCATCGGCACGCTGCGCGTCGGGAACCCGCTCGACAAGAACACGGACATCGGCGCGATCAACTCGGCTGCGCAGCTCGAGAAGATTCGCGATCTCGTCGAGAGCGGCGTCGAAGAGGGCGCAGAGATCTTCCAGTCCTCGTGCTCGCTGCCGGCGCGTGGATTCTGGTTTGCGCCGACGTTCTTCACCGGCGTCTCGCAGTCGAGCCGCATCGCGCAGGAGGAGATCTTCGGTCCCGTGCTCTCGATCCTCACGTTCCGCACGCCGGATGAAGCGATCGAGAAGGCGAACAACACGCCGTACGGACTGTCCGCCGGCGTGTGGACCGAGAAGGGGTCGCGCATTCTGAAGATGGCGCAGAAACTCCGGGCCGGCGTGGTGTGGGCGAACACGTACAACAAGTTCGATCCGGCCTCGCCGTTCGGCGGATACAAGGAATCAGGGTTTGGACGAGAAGGCGGGTTGCACGGACTCGCGCCGTACGTGATCCTCTCGTAATCACATGCCTCGACTCAGCGTCCGCAAGACCTACAAGCTCTACATCAACGGCGAGTTTCCTCGCACCGAGTCCGGCCGGTTCTATGCCGTGAAGAACAGCGGAGGAGAGTTGCTCGCCAACGCGTGTCGTGGCTCGCGCAAGGATCTGCGCAACGCCGTGCAGGCCGCGCGGAAAGCGCTCGCTTCCTGGAGCGGAAAGACCGCGTACAACCGCGGCCAGATCCTCTATCGGATCGCGGAGGTCTGCGAAGCGAGGGCGGCCGAGCTGGTGGACGAGCTGCGGCGGCAGGGGAGTGCGGCCGGCGAAGCGCGCAAGGAAGTCGACGCGGTGATCGATCGCTGGGTCTACTACGCCGGCTGGAGCGACAAGTACGCGCAGGTGTTCGGCACCGTGAATCCGGTCGCCGGTCCGTACTACAACTTCACGGTGCCGGAGCCAACCGGCGTCGTCGGCGTCGTCGCTCCGGAGCTGCCCGCGCTCCTCGGACTGGTGAGCCGCATCGCGCCGGCAATCGTAGGCGGCAACACGGCCGTCGCGATCACCTCCGAGTCGCGTCCCCTCGCCGCGATCACCCTCGGCGAAGTGTTCGAGACGTCGGATGTTCCCGGAGGCGTGATCAACCTGATTTCGGGACTGAAGAGCGAGCTCGTGCCGTGGATGGCCGCACACATGGACGTGAACGCGATCGACACCACCGGCGTCGCATCGGACATGCTGCCCGCGGTGCAGAAAGCCGCGGCGGAAAATGTGAAGCGCGTCGTGAACTTCGACGGCGACGTGATCGGCTGGAACGACGCCACGCGCTCGCAGTCGCCGTACGCGATTTTCGACTTCCAGGAGATGAAGACAGTCTGGCACCCGATGGGGATGTGAGGGTAGCGACACCAGGTGGCGGTGCGTGGACCGTCGCCGCGCGATTCACATCGATCGGAGAAGCGGCGGCAGCTCGTTCGGCGCTCGACGCAGCCGAGATCGACACCTACATCGCGAACGAGAACCTCGTCTCCGTCGACTGGCTGTATTCACAGGCCGTCGGCGCGCTGATGCTGATGGTTCGCGAAGGCGACGTCGAGCGCGCACGCGAAGTCATCGACACGCTCGCCGGCACAGAGCCCGGGCCGGCTGACGTGGAGTGGCCGCGCGCCGCGCGAGTCCACGCGCGATGTTCGGAGTGCGGCTCGATTGATCTGCGTCCGATCCCGCGATTGCGAATTCTCGTTCTGCTCACCGCGGTGTTCATCGCGATCGGCGTTGCGGCGGGCGATGTCTGGCTCGCCGTGACCGCGCTCGTCGCCGTCTGGGCCGGCGTCTTTCTGATGCCGTCGCATCGCTGCGTCTCGTGCGGCAACCGCTTCAGCGTGCCGCCGGAGGAAGAAGTCGACGCGCCGCTTCCCACGGCCAGCGATATGGTCGAAGAGCCGTGCCCGCGCTGCGGCTCGCTGGAGGTGCACCAGATTCAGTACCGGAGGTTGAAGTCGCTGCCACTTCTCTTCGCGCCGTTCCTGTTCGTGGTGCTGCCGATCTGGTGGTTCCAGCCGAAGCGGCGATGCGATGCGTGCGGGCTGAAGTTGCGCTAAATGAAAATGCCCGCTCCCTGGCCGGAGGAGCGGGCTCAGCGCGCTAGAGTGCGCCGTCTGGGTCGCTGCGTGTTCTCGATCAGCGACGGCTCCAATCTAAGCCCGCGCCGTCGCAGAGTCACTACTTTTCTGGAAAGCTGAACATTGAGCGGCGACATGGATCACGATTCGCGGCACCGGGGCTGTCACGGACGCAACGGTTCGCGCGCGTGGGCGAGGATGTCGCGCAGCGAATCCATCTTCACGGGCTTGATCAGGTAATCGTCAATGCCATACTTCAGATAGGCTTCGGTCTGGTACTGCCTGCTCTTGTAAATGCCGGTGATGAGCACGATGCGCGGCCGGTACGTCGGATCGAGCGCGCGGATCGTACGCGCGATCTCGAACCCGTGCATCTCCGGCAGCAAGCCGTCGAGAAGCACAACGGCGGGCCGATGTTCATTCGCGAGCTTGACCGCTTCGAATCCGCTCCTGGCGCCGACGGCGGTCGCGCCGAGTGACTCGATATCCGCCACCAGTTTTTCGCGCATCTGCGTACTGTCCTCCGCCACGAGGACAGTGATGGGTTCGTCGTTGGGCACCGGAACGACGATGGTAGACCAACCGCGGCCGGCCCGCGGGCGCTATTTCACCTTTGTTCCGGCGGGAACGCCCGGGTCGACTGCGAGCAGCGAGGGTTCGCCATCGATCGATGCGGCGAGCACCATGCCGTTTGATTCGACTCCCATCAGTTTTGCGGGCTGAAGGTTTGCGACGATCACGATTTTTCTGCCGACGAGCTCCTCGGGTGTGTACTTCGTGGCGATGCCGGCCACGATCGTCCGTTCTTCGTCGCCGGTGAAGATGGTCATCTTCATCAGCTTCTTCGATTTCTCGACTTTCTCCGCCGCGCGCACTTCGGCGACGCGCAAGTCGATCTCCAGGAACTGATCGATGCTGATGCGCGGATTGTCAGGCGGGGCGGCCTGCGTCGTCTCGATGGGCGGTCCGCTCTGCGGAGGATCCTGTTCCGTCATTTTTCTGCCTCCGATGTAGCTCTCTACGTCGACGCGCGGGAAGATCGGATCGTCGGCGCGCACGGGCGCGCCATTCGGGAGTCCGCCCCACTGGAGCGCGCTCGCGTCGATGCGGTCGGGATCGGCACCGAGCCGCGACAGCGCCTCGCGCGCCGAGGCTGGCATCACCGGCGCGACCATCACGCAGACGATGCGCGACGCTTCGAGCACGTTCCAGATGATCCGCGACAACGCTTCATCGGCGCCGCTCTCCTTGAATCTCTTCCATGGCTCCCGCGTGACGATGAAGCTGTTGATCGCTGTCAGCAGTTTCCAGGCCGTCTCGAGAGCGCGCTGAAAGACCAGCTCGTCCATCGCGCGGAGATACTCCGGCACGAGCTGCTGCGACGCGCGGATCAGATCGTTGTCAGTACATGACGTCGGTGGTGTCTTGCCGCCGAAGTACGTCTCCGACATCTTGATCGCGCGCGAGATCGTGTTGCCGAGGTCGTTGGCGAGATCGGCGTTGTAGCGCTCGAGCAGAGCTTCATCCGAATAGTCCTGATCCTGGCCGAAGACCATCTCGCGCATCACGTAATAGCGAAGCGCGTCGGGACCGAAGTCCTCGATGATGTTGTACGGCCGCACGACGTTGCCGAGGGACTTCGAGATCTTCTGCTGATGACGCGTCCAGAAGCCGTGGCCGACGACGCGCTTCGGCAGCTCCACACCGGCGGCCATCAGAAATGCCGGCCAATAGACGGCGTGGAATCGCACGATGTCTTTGCCGATGAGGTGAATGTCCGCGGGCCAGAACTTGCGGAACTTCTCGTCGTCGGCGCTGCCGAATCCGAGGGCGGAGATGTAGTTGGTGAGCGCGTCCATCCAGACGTAGATCACGTGCTCGGGATTGCCGGGAAAGGGAATGCCCCACGAGATCGACGTGCGCGAGATTGAGAGATCTTTGAGTCCCTGCTCGACGAACGCGACGACCTCGTTCATCCGCGTCGGCGGCCAGATGAACTCGGGATGCTGCCGATAGTGCGCGAGCAGTCTCTCGGTGTAGCTCGAGAGTTTGAAGAAGTAGTTCTTCTCGGTCGTCCACTCGACTGCGTGTCCCGCTTCGTCGCGGCCGTCGCGCACCTGGTTCTCGGGGATGAACGTCTCTTCCGTCTGGCAGTACCAGCCGGAGTGCTCGCCTTTGTAGATGTCGCCCGGCGAGCGTTCTTCGATGCGGCGGATGAGCTCGATCACGCCGATGCGATGCCGTGACTGCGTCGTCCGGATGAAGTCGTCGTAGCTGATGTTCAGCTTTTTATCGAGCTCGTAGTGCGTGTTGACCACGCGGTCGGCGAGCTCGATCGGCAGCACGCCTTCCTTCGCTGCGGAGCGTTCGATTTTCTGCCCGTGCTCGTCGGTCCCGGTGAGAAAGAAGACTTCGTCGCCCATGCGGCGGCGATGGCGAGCGATGACATCGGCGGCGATGTTCTCGTACATGTGGCCGATGTGCGGGTCGTCGTTGACGTAGTGGATCGCCGTGGTGATGTAGAACTTCGCCATCGAGGGAGCGGGATTGTAGTGCATCGCCGCCTCCCGGGTTTCCCGCCCTGGCGCTTGCGGATCGTGCCTGGCATATGCCGCGAACCCAACAAACGTTGTAACTCCGCTGATCAGAACGTCCGCACGAAATCATTCCTTAATCGGTTGTGCCGGCGTCAGGCAGCCCTTAAGTTGTGCGAGACATGACTGAGCGACACGACAGCGCCGACGCACAGCGCGTTTCCCCTTATCAGATCGGACCGGAGCATGTAAGCTTCGCCGGGATGAGGGAACACACCGGCCGGCTTCACCGCGCGACCATGTCACGACCTTGCGAAGCCCGTGCAGACGGACGCCTCACCTTTATTACGGACGTATCGCTGCACGGGCTTCGGGTTTCGCATCACGGACATCCTGGCCCCCTCGGGCAACTGCATCGTATCGAGTTCGAGTGGGAAGGGCGTCGCGCTTCGGTGGTTGCGGAGCTGCGGTGGTGCAACATCCAGAGCAGCATCGGACGAGCGTCGTACGCGAAGAGCGTTTACGACGCGGGCTACAAAATCGTGGAGGCCACACCCGAGGCGGAAACGCTGCTGCGCGAGCTGATGCTCGATGACGCCTTCGCGAAGCTCGACGACAACCAGGTCATTCCCCGCCGCAACCTTCGAGTTCGCGTTCAATAGGAGAGAGAGGTGTTGCGACTGGCTGCGCGCGAATGGCTTTGACCCGCGGCACCAGTCGCAACACGAGTTTCCGCTTACTGCACGTTCCCCGTCACCGATGCTGCGCCGTTGAGCGTGAAGGTGCAGCTCTTCGCTTTGTTGCCGTTGCTCGAGCAGGCGCCGGACCAGATCGCGTCGCGTCCGTTCGACACGGTCAACGTGATCGAAGTGCCGGTGGCGAACGAAGCCGATCCGGTCGATCCGACCGCCACGCTGATCCCCGCCGGACTCGAGGTGATGCGTTCGCCGCTCCGGCCGGTCGCGGTCACCGTGAGCGTCGCTGAAGGCGGCGCCGGGTTGACAGTCAGCGTTGCCGGTGCCGAGGTGCCGCCTGCCGCGGCAGAGACCGTGGAAGTCGTGGCAGTTCCGACCGAGGTCGTGGCGATGGTGAACGTTGCGGAGGTTGCGCCCGCGGGAACCGTCACGCTCGCCGGCACGGACGCCGCGGCGTTGCTGCTCGAGAGTGCAACCGAGACGCCGCCGGCCGGTGCGGCCGACGTCAGCGTCACGGTGCCTTTCGAATTCGTGCCGCCGTTGACGCTCGTCGGGCTCAGAGTCAGAGACGCGACGCCGGGTCCGGACGCCTGCGGATTGACCGTCAGTGTGGCGGAGCGTGTCACGCCGCCGCCCGTCACAGAGATCGTGACGAGCGTCTGCGTCGTGACCGCTTGCGTGAAGATGTTGAAGCCGCCGGCCGTCGAGCCCGCGGGAATCGTGACGCTATTCGGAACCGACGCCACCGCGGGGTTACTGCTCGAGACCTGAAGTGTTTCGTCGGATGGATTCGCTGAGGCGACGGTGACCGTCGCGAACGACCCGCCGCTCTGGCCGACGGTGGACGTTGGGCTCAGCGTCAGCGTTGCCGGCGGCTGCTGCGGAGTGACTGTGAGCTGCGCCTGTGAGCTGACGCCGTTCCAGCTGGCGGTGATCGTCGCCGTGGTGTTCGCGGTGACGGAGCTCGTGTCGATCAGGAACGAAGCGCCCGGCTGTCCGGCCGGCACGCTCACGGTCGGCGGTGGTGTGGCCGCGGCGGAGTTGCTCGACAGCGTGACGAGCGCTCCGGCATCGGGCGCGGTTCCATTCAGCTGAATGAAGCCGCTCGACCGCGCGCCACCGCTGATGGTGGTCGTCGAAATGGTGAACGAGGCGAGCGACGGAGAAAGTACGGTGACCTGGCCCGAAGCAGAGGCTGAGTTCAACGTGGCGGTCAGAGTGACGGGCGTTGCCGACGTCACCTGACCTGCCTTCAACGCGGACTGTCCCATGTCGACTTGCGCCCACGCCGTGTTCGGCGGCATCGCGATCGTCGCCGGAACGGGCAGCGCCGCGGAGCTCGAGCTCGAAAGCGTGATCGTCGCGCCCGAGGAGCCGACGGCGGAGGTGAGCTGCACCTGGATGAACGTCGACAGGCCGCTGAAGATCGGATTGCGGATGAGCGAGATCGAGACCGGCTTCGGCGGTGTGTTCGGAATCGTGAAGGTGCCGGTCGACGACCACGCCGTTTCTGCCGCGGTGAACTGCGAGGCGTCGCCTTGAGCCGACCGCACGCGCCAGAACTTGGTCCCTGCGGTCAGCGAGAGAATCTGGCGGGATGGATCGGTGAGTTGCGGATCATCCTCTTCGATTGTGCCGAACCCGGAATCCTTGGCGATCTGCAGCTCGTAGCCGCTCGGCTGCGGATTCGGAACGTCGTGCCAGGTGAGCGTTACGGGCAGCGTGAGCGTGCTGCCGTTCGCAGGCGAGGCGATGACCGGCGCCGCACCGATCGGATTCGTGAAGAAGACCGAGTAAGTGATGACGTTCGACGGGACGCCGGCGATGCCGTTCGCGTCGACGGCGTAGACGCGCGCCGAGTAGTTGCCTTGCTCGCTGTCGGCAAATTGAAACGAGTACGTCGTGTTCGGGATGTTGTCGAACTTGAAGGTCGAGACGACCGGGAAACTCGGGTCGGTCGCTGTCTGGAGCACGTATGTTGCGGCGCCCGGCACCGAGGACCAGTTGAACGTGATCGTTTCCATGGGATGGAACGTCGAGTACGCCTTCGTGGGACCGAGGGTGGGGCTGCCGGGGGAGTTGGGACCGGCGCCGGTGACGACGAGCCGCCGCGTCGCCGACCACGCTCCCTGCTCGAACGATCCGTTGACGGCCTGTGCGCGCCAGAAGTACGTGCCGTTCGCGAGACCGCTGACGGTGTCCTGGGTCGGGCCGCTCGTGGAATTCTGAAGGATGACCGGCGTGAAGCTGGACGACGCGCTGACCTGCCAGTTGTACGCGACGATGCCGGTCGGGTCGGTCACGGCGGACCAGGAGACTGTGAACGGGACAACGACGCCCGCGCCATCGGCGGGGCTGAGCGGTGTCGGCGCCGGCGGGGCCGCGGCGAGCGCGGAACTGACGACGCCGGCGAGGAGAAGAAGGGTGCAAGTGAGTACACGAATCCCGTGATGGTTCATTTGGAACACCTCAAATAAAGTTTCGATTGGTTGCGTCGACAGTGTTGAGCTGCACGCAAAATCAGCGGCGAAGATTGTTAGCACGCTGGGGCAGCCGGTTTTCCATTCGCGTCATGAGCAGTGAGACTGACTCTCGACGCCCAGCGGAACAACTACTTTCGCCCCAGTGATTTGCGCGCGCGGATTTGTGATGCAGGACACAATTCGTATGCTGTTCCGGTTTACTGAGCCGATGCGAGCCGTTGGAATTGCAGTCGCACTTTGCTGCCTGATCAGCTGTTCGGTCGAACAACGCCAGTCCGTCCCGACGACGCATCGACCGAAATGGATGACCGAGCAGCCGCAGAAGCCGGCGGCAGCCTCACCTGCGGTCAAGCAGCTCTTGAAAGATGATCCGGACTTGACGAGGAAGCTCACACCCGAGGAAGTGCAGGCGGCTCTCGAGGCGGCGCGGTCTGCGCCCCAACCACATCCCGCGGATCAGCCGGCACTCACATCTTCCGATTCGGAGTGGCGAAGACTTGAAGCTGATCAACAGGCGAGGGAGCAGGCATACCGCGAGCGTCTCGAACAGACGACGGTGTACGTCGTGCCGGGCGACGACCACTATCACAGCGCGGGATGCGATCTGCTCTACGGGGTGTATTTCGTCGGCGGCATGCTCGGCGAGCGGCGGTTCATCGGAACCCCGATCAATCTCGCGACCGCGAAAGAACGCGGACTACAACCGCACCGCGCCTGCGGCGCGCCGGGTTACGAGTTTCACTATCAGTGATCCGATTGCCGGGGCCGACGAGGCCCAATGCGCAACGGCCTGAACACGCCCCCGCCCACCGTCGTTGCGGTTATCCCTGCTGATTCAGCGTCGCGATGATCTTGTCGGCCACTTCTCTCGCCCCGGCCTTCCGTTCATCTTGCGGCACGTCGTCCATCTTTTCCGCCGGGATCAGGTTTTTCAGAACGCGTCCGTGGCACTGAAGGAAACAGCGGTCGATCATGAGAACTTTGTCGGCGGTCTTGACGCACGTCGCCATCGTGCGAGTGGCAGCCGCTAGCGGACTCGAACCGCCCCCACCGTGTCGAGGTGATGGTATGGTTCCAACCTCGAGGTTCTCTCATGCGAGCACGGGCTCTCGCCGTCACCTTCGGTGCCTTGTCGGTCTTCGTGCCGCGGGCTGCGCAGACTCACTTCGTTCTCCTCGCAGAGTCGGAGGCGTCGGACACATGCGGATGGGTCGCGAGGGAATGATCGAGTGTTGCCGTCGGCAAACGCAATGAAGCGCCATGACTTACGGGCGTCTGAAACGAATCGTGCCGATCGGATTCGCCGCAGGGATTTGGCGGGGCCGGCGGGGCTCGAACCCGCGATCTCCGGCGCACATCCGCCGGTGACGACGGGCATTGCGCCGGCGATTCGATGCGGGTACGAGTCATCGTCATGCGGGAGCAGATTTTCTTCTGCGACTTCGTATTCGACGAAGACGCCAGGGAACTGCTCCGCGACGGATTGCCGGTCGACCTGGCGCCGAAAGCGTTCGAAGCGCTGAAGATCCTGATCGGTGCTCGGCCTCGCGCCGTTTCGCAGAGAGAGTTGTACGACGCGCTGTGGCCCGACACGACGGTTGAAATAGCGAATCTCTATAACGTCATCCATGCGCTTCGCGCCGCGCTCGGCGACGCGTCGAAGACAATCATCCGTACCGTCTACGATTACGGCTTCGCATTTGCGCCCGAAATCGTCGTCGCCGGCCACGATCCCTGTCCGCGTTCCGGTCGTTTCGAACTCGAGTTGGGAAGCAGGACCATTCCGCTCGGCAAAGGTGTCCACGTGATCGGTCGCGATGCCGAGTTGGTCGTTTCAGCCACCGTACCGTCGGTGTCCCGCAGGCACGCGCGTATCGTCGTCACTGAAACTGCCGCAACCATCGAAGATCTCGGCAGCACGAACGGCACTGTAGTCGCGGGACAGCCGATCACCGGGGCGGTCCGCCTTTACAATGGAGACCTCATTGTCTTCGGCGACACTCTGTCGGCGATCTTCCGTGCCGTTCCTGCAGCCGCGCCGACCGAGCGGGCCCTCACGAAACAAGAAGTTCGTTAGAACTTCGTTTTCTTTCGACGCAGACGGCAACCGACCTTTCCTTTAGCGCTGCCCCGAAAACCGGGGCACGCCAAGGAGGGGCATATGTTCTCACTGATTATGGCCACTGCATTGGCGGCAGTCATCAATACGAATATGGTGATTGAGCCGACAACACTGGCCAACCAACTCAACGACCCGTCGGTCGTCATCCTCGACATCGGTACGGCCGAGGAATACGCGGCGGGCCACGTCCCCGGAGCACGTCTCGTACCTCGCAATGAACTCATCGTCGACAAGGATCACGTCCATGACGAACTACCGTCGGTCAAGGAATTGACGACGTTGTTCACCAAAGCGGGAATCGGCAACACAAGCCGGATCGTCATCTACAGCCGCGACCCGCTGCTCGCGACTCGCGCGTTCTTCACGCTCGATTACCTTGGTGCCGGCGACCGCGTATCACTGCTCGATGGCGGCTTCGCAAAATGGCTGGCTTCGGGGCAGAGAATTACGACGACGACTGACGTGGTCAATCCTGTGGTGTTCGAGCCGCACGTCAACCATGAAGTTCTCGCGGCAGAAAACGTCGTGCAGACGGTCGTCAGTGGCCGACATCAGGCGACGGTCCTCGACGCGCGCCCGATCCGCCAGTACCTCGGACATGAAAAAGGCGAATACGTCGTGCGCGCAGGATGTCTTCCGACGGCGAAGTCCGCGTCCTGGCGGCTGAACGTGAATGAGAACGGATTCCTCCCCGCGCCCGAGCTCAGCAAGACCTATGAGGAACTCGGCGTTGGCAATCAATTGATCATCATTTACTGCCGGACCGGCATGGAGGGTTCGATGACGTACTTCGTGCTTCGGTACCTTGGTTATCACCCGAGGCTGTATGACGGCTCGTATGAACAGTGGAACAAAGAGGGACGGATCGTCAACATCGCCGGACAGTCCAAGTAGCACGCATTCGAGAAGAGTGAGAAGCGACGGAGCGGCGGCGGGCAGCCGCCGCTTCGTTGTCGCGCTCACAATGAACCGTCTGGGCTGTCACTGACAGCCCGGCCGTACGGCCATAAGCCATTAACGTGCCCCCCACAGATGGCGAATACCTCGGCCGGTACGAGATTCTCGCTCCGATCTCCGCGGGCGGAATGGGCGAGGTTTACCGTGCGCGCGACACGAAGGTCGGCCGCATAGTCGCGCTGAAGCTCATTTCACCGCAGTTGGCTTCCGACGCCGAGTTCAGGCTTCGCTTCGAGCGCGAGGTCAAAGCGATCTCCGCGCTGAACCATCCGCACATCTGCGCTGTATACGACGCCGGGCCCGATTATCTGGTGATGGAATACTGCGAGGGAAAAACGCTCGCGACACGGCTCGCAGTCGGACCATTTCGCATTGACCAGGTGATCGAGTACGCGATTCAGATCGCTGATGCGCTCGGCACAGCGCATCGCGCGGGAATCATCCATCGCGATCTCAAGCCCTCCAACATCATGATCACGCGGTCGGGAGTCAAGCTGCTTGACTTCGGCCTGGCGACGCAGCGCACCGAGTCGCATCCCGGACAAGCAACGCAGCAGGTGATCGAACGCGGTGAGATCCTCGGGACAGTTCAGTACATGGCGCCGGAGACTCTCACCGGCAGCGAAGCCGACTCGCAGAGCGACATCTTCGCACTCGGACTGGTGCTCTATGAGATGACGACGGGAAAGCCGGCGTTCACGGGGAAGAGCAAGGCGGCCCTGATTGCCGCGATCCTCGAACACGAACCGACGCCTGTTTCCGGTCTGCAGCCTGAAGTTCCGCCGGCGTTCGAACGCCTGATCCAGATGTGTTTGACGAAGGATCCCGCCGAGCGCATCCAGACCGCTCATGACGTCGCGCTACAGCTTCGCTGGATCGCGGAACGAGACGAGCCCTCGAGCGCCCGGACGATCAAGAGCAGGTGGAAGGTTCAGTGGCTTTCTGCCGTGCTTGCGTTTGTCGTCGTAGCACTCATCACAATATTCGCATTCAACTTCGCCGACTTGCGAGAACGCGTGCTCGCTGCGTCAGGATCGAGGACCATCACGTCTCTCGCGGTGCTGCCGGTGATGAACTATTCGGGAGATCCATCGCAGGAGTTCTTTGCCGACGGTATGACGGCCGGCCTCATTGCCGACCTCGCACAGATCAGCGCCCTGAGAGTCATTTCGCGTTCGTCGATCATGCATTACAAGGGGACGAAGGAAACGCTGCCGCAAATCGCACGGGAATTGGGAGGAGTGGACGGGATCGTCGAGGCGTCCATGATCCGGTCAGGAAACCGCGTGCAGATCACGGCAGAAATGGTCGACGCACGCGAAGACCGCGCTGTTTGGGCGAAGACCTATGAACGCGATGTGTCCGACGTGCTGACGCTGCAGTCGGTGCTGGCGCGGGCGATCGCTCGCGAGATTCAAGTGCACCTCACTCCGCAGGAGCGGGAGCAGCTCGACAGAGCGCGTCGCATCGATCCCGAAGCGTACGAAACGACGGTGAAGGCAAACGCGATTCTCGAACACGCAATGCGAGAGGACCAGTTTGCTCATGCGATCGAGCTGTTTCAGGAGTCGGTCGATCGCGATCCTACTTATGCGCCGGCGTGGGCGGGACTCGCCGAATCGCTGTCGGCGCTGGCTGGACAGGGGTTCGAATACGTTGCACCGGACGTCGTGCGCGACAAGGCGATTGCATCCGCCGAAAAAGCACTCGCGCTCGACCCGGAACTCGCTGAAGCTCATACCGCGCGTGCGGTGATCGCCTGGTATTCCGAATGGGATCTGGAAAAGGCGCAGCAGCATTTTGAAAGGGCGCTCGAACTGCGGCCTGGCTATGCCGTGGCTCACCGTTTGTACGGCCAGTTACTCGGTGGACCGCTTCAATACACCAACAAAGCGCGCCAGCACTTTGATCGAGCGCGCGAGCTCGATCCCCTTTCGCCGTGGAACGACATCGACATCGTCGGATGGTGGCTCTTCCAGGGACATCCTCAAAAGGCGATCGAGGAGGGCGCGCGAGCACGCGAAAGAAATCCAACTCTCTTTGTGATCCCGTGGCTTATGGGAGCCGCCCGCCTCAACCTCGGACAACCCACTCTGGCCGTGGCTGACTTCGAGGCGGCGGTCAAGCTGCTCTCGCCTGCGCGGCCGGTATCCGCCGTCAGTCCCCTTGGACTGGCATACGGACTGGCTGGAAGGCACGCTGAAGCTCTAAAAATCATCGCGGAGATGGAGAAGGCTTCGAAGGATCGCTATGTCTCACCATTTTATCTAGCCGTAGCCTGCTCGGGAGTGGGCCAAATGGACAAGGCTTTCGCGCTTCTGGATCGAGCGCTGGAAGAGCAGACCCCCAACCTGTTTAGTAGGCCCGACTTTCCGCTCTACGTCGCCTTCCGTCGTGACCCTCGGTGGAAAGGCTTCATGGACCGGGTGCGGAAGAAGGTGCGGCTCCCGCCAGGGGCTCCCAATCCATATTCGTGATTTGGCGGGGCCGACGGGGCTCGAACCCGCGACCTCCGGCGTGACAGGCCGGCGTTCTAACCAAACTGAACTACAGCCCCGCAAGGGTTGGGAACTCGGTAACGGCGCGCGCTGCAATGCCATTCCCGAGGAGGGCGCATGGTAGATGCGCCGGATCGAGAGTGTCAAATCGAGGGCAAGACTTTCGCCTCGCGCAGCCGCGGCGCGGCCGCGTCCTTCGGCGACAACAGCGGATCGCGCAACGGCCAGTCGATGCCGATCTCGGGATCGTTCCAGAGGATGCTGCGATCGGACGCCGCGTTGTACAGCGCGGTGCATTTGTAGATAACGTCGCACTCGTCGGTCAGCGCACAGAAGCCGTGCGCGAAACCCGCCGGCACCCACAGCATGTGCTGGTTCCGCTCGCTCAGCTCGACTCCGAACCACTTCCCGAATTGGGGAGAGCCCCTGCGGATGTCGACCGCCACGTCGAAGATCGCACCGCGGCTGCAGCGCACGAGCTTCCCCTGCGCGTTCGGCTCCTGGTAGTGCAGCCCTCGCAGAACGCCGCGCCGCGAGCGCGAGTGGTTGTCCTGCACGAACAGGTCGATGATGCCGGCCTCGCGATATCGTTCTGCGTTGTACGTCTCGAGAAAAAGGCCGCGATCGTCAGAGAATACCTTCGGCTCGATCACGACCACGCCGGCGAGCGGGGTGGGGGTCACTTTCAAAGCGCGCGGATGATAACCGGAATGTGCGATAGTTCGCTCTTACGATGAAGCCGGCATTGCATCTCGTCTCCCGCAGCGCGCAGGCCGCAACGGCCCGTGCCCTGCGCGTCGCCGTCGCGGCGCCCGACCGGTTCGCCCGCCTCGGCCTCACGACGCTGCTCGAGCGCTTCGACGACCTGCATGTCGTCGGCGACATCGACATCGACGAGCGCATCGCCTCGCGCGTGCGCGTCGTGAATCCCGACGTGCTTCTCGTCGACATCCAGTCCACCGATCCTGCGCTGTTGCGCGACGTCGATTGCCCCGCGGTCGTGCTCCTCGCAAGCGTGCTCGATGCCTCGAACGCCTTCGCCGCAGGCGCCGGTGCGGTGCTCCTGCGAAGCGCGGCGCCGGAGCGCCTCCATGCAGCGCTGCACGCCGTGACGAACGACCTCGTCGTCGCCGACTCCGAGATCGCGTCCGCCGTCTTCGATCAGCGTGCGCGCCCGGTCGAGGACCTCGAGGAATCGTTGACGCATCGCGAGCTCGAGGTCATGCAGCAGCTCGCTGCCGGCCGCACCAACCGCGACATCGCCTCGGTCCTCGGCATCACCGAGCACACGGTGAAGTTCCACGTGAACTCGATTCTCGAGAAGCTCAACGCCGAGTCGCGCACGGAAGCGGTCGTCCGCGCGGCGCGACTCGGCATCGTGGTGATCTGATCAGGCGGTGCCGACGGCGAGGCGTACCGTTCGCGCTTCGCCGCCGCGCGTCAGCGCGATCTCGACTTCCCTGCCGATCGCGACGCTCTGCAGCAAAGCATGGAGGGCGCGCGGCGAGCGAACTTCGGTTTCGTCGATCGACCGGATGATGTCGCCGACGAGAATGCCGGCGCGCGCGGCGCCGCTGTCGTCTTTGACGGACATGACGAGGAGACCATCTTCAACCGGGTAGACGCCGACACCGATGAGCGGTCGGCGCACGCTGCCGTGCTGCAGCAGCTCGTCGACGACGCGTTGTAATGTCGCGCGCGGGATCGTCGCGCCGCCGGGCGCAACGCGCGACGTGTTCATTCCGATGCACGCGCCTTCGCTGTCGAGCAGCGGGCCTCCGGAGAAGCCGCGCGGCAGCGAAGCGTCGACGTCCACGTAGCGATCGATGAGCGACCCGTCGTGCGAGCGCCACTCGCCGCCTGCGACGGTGACGATGCCGGAGCTCACGCGGACGCTGCGCCCGGGACGTCCTGCCACCAGGACGAAGTCGCCTGCGCGCGCCGTTCGTTCGCTCCAGCCGATCGGCCGCAGCGCTGCCGCGTTGACGCGAAGCAGCGCCACGTCCGTGCCGCCGTCGCCGCCGACGATCGTGCCCGGAAACGACTCTCCGTCATCGCGTGCCACGGTGATCCCTTCGCCGCGTCGAATGACGTGACTCGCTGTGACGACGAGATCCTCCGACCACGCGATGCCGCTCGCGGACGAGCGCCGTGCGCCATCGATGCGAAGAACCGACGGTGCGACCGCGCCGAGGATCGAGCTGACCGCGTCGGAGATTTGAGTGAGAACGTTGGACATCTGATTCCTCCGACGCCAACGCTACGCCGGCGGCGCGAAGTGCACATCCGCAAAACCGGCAGGGGCTGATCTTTCGGCGAGGGGATGGTACAAAGCGGGCTGATGAGCGACGTGACGACGGGCGCGCGGCCGGAGCGGCGCGAGTGGCGGATGACCGGCATCATCTTCTTCGGCCTGCTCGCGATCGCTCTGCTCTACGCCGCGTTCGTCATCATCTGGCCGTTCCTCACCGCGATCCTCCTCGGCGTGATCATCGTGACGCTGACGTTTCCGACCTTCCGGCGC
>DASWBH010000083.1:0-2341 GCA_036390755.1 Thermoanaerobaculia bacterium | reverse complement strand
GGCACTCCCGAGCGGCCGCTGAAAGAGCTGCCGTACACGCCGTCGCTCGACATTCCCTCGATGGATCGCTCGGTCGATCCGTGCACCGACTTCTACCTCTATTCGTGCGGCGGCTGGATGGCGAAGAACCCCATCCCGCCTGACCAGGCGGCGTGGAGCGTCTACGGAAAACTCGAAGAGGACAACTTCCAGTACCTCTGGGGCATCCTCGAAGACGTGTCGCAGCCGCGCGCCGACCGCACGCCCGTGCAGCAGAAGATCGGCGACTACTTCGCCGCATGCATGGACACTGCGGCCATCGAGAAGCTCGGCGCCGAGCCGCTGCGGCCGCTGCTCCATCAGATCGCGGCGCTGAAGTCGAAAGAGGACCTCGCGGCGTTTCTCGCCGATGAGCACCTGAAAAACTACAGCGCGGGCTGGATGTTCGGGTTCGGATCGGACCAGGACTTCAGCGACGCAACGCAGGTCATCGCCTTCGCGCACGCCGGCGGCATTGGGCTTCCCGATCGCGACTACTACACGAAGACAGACGCGAAGTCGAAGGAGCTGCGCCAGAAATACGTGCAGCACGTCACGCGCATGCTCGAGCTGATCGGCGAGTCGAAAACGCAGGCGGCGAAAGACGCGCAGACCGCCATGAAAATCGAAACGAATCTCGCCAAGGCGTCGCTCACTCGCGTCGAGCAGCGCGACCCCTACAACCTGTACCACAAGATGTCGGTCGAGGATTTCTCGAAGATCGCCCCGTCGTTCGACTGGAAGGCGTACCTCGCCAAGAGCGGCCTGATCACGATCCCGACGCTCAACGTCACGGAGCCCAAGTTCTTCAAGGAGCTCGACAAGGAGATCAGAACCGTTCCGCTGACGAGCTGGAAGGCGTACCTGCGCTGGCACGCCGTTCACTCGCGCGCGCCGTATCTGTCGAAACAGTTGGTGACCGAGGATTTCAATTTCTACCGGAAGACGCTGCGAGGAGTGGCGGAGATGCCGCCGCGCTGGAAGCAATGCGTCCGCTACGTCGACCGCGACCTCGGCGAAGCGCTGGGCCAGGAGTTCGTGCGGCGCACCTTCGCCGCCGACACGAAGGCGCGCACCGTGGACATGACGCAGCACATCGAGAAGGCGATGGAGAACGAGATCAGGAACCTCGATTGGATGACGGAGCCGACCAAACAGCGCGCGCTCGAGAAGCTGCGCGCGATCGCGAACAAGGTCGGATATCCGGATCGATGGCGCGACTATTCGTCCGTCGAGGTCAAACCAAACGACTTCTACGGAGCCGTCACGAATGCGACCGTCTTCGAGTCCCGCCGCGAGCTCACGAAGATCGGCAAGCCGGTCGACCGCGGCGAGTGGGGCATGACTCCGCCCACCGTGAACGCGTACTACAACCCGCAGATGAACGACATCAACTTCCCGGCGGGTGTGCTGCAACCGCCGCTCTTCGATCCGAAGCTCGACGACGCGCCGAATTACGGCAACACCGGTTCGACGATCGGCCACGAGCTGACGCACGGCTTCGACGACGAGGGGCGTCAGTTCGACGCGAACGGCAATCTGAAAGACTGGTGGACGCCGGCCGACGCGAAGGCATTCGAGGAGCGGGTGCAGTGCGTGACCGATCAGTACGCGCAGTACACGGTCATCGACGACATTAAGATCAACTCCAAGCTCACCTCCGGCGAAGACGTCGCCGACCTCGGCGGGACGCTGCTGGCGTACATCGCGTGGAAAGACGCCGATCCGAACGAGACGCAGGATCGCGAGGCCTTCACGCCCGATCAGCGTTTCTTCATCGGCTTCGCGCAGTGGGCCTGCGAGAACCAGCGCCCGGAGAACCTGCGCGCGAACGCGATCACGAATCCGCACTCGCCCGGCAAGTACCGCATTAACGGCATCGTCTCCAACATGCCCGAGTTCAAGAAAGCGTTCCGATGCGGCGACAACGCGCCGATGGTGCGGCAGAAGGCGTGCAAGGTGTGGTGAATGTGTCTGCCCTCTCCCGCGTGCGGGAGAGGGTGGCGCGAAGCGCCGGGTGAGGGTCGCCCCTCATCCGCCTTCGGCACCTTCTCCCCGCTGCGCGGGGCGAAGGAGGAACGCGGTCAGCCGGCTGATACCGGGTCGGGTCGTACGGCGTGTTCGCGATCCGTTCGACATCCCACGAGCTCCGGCGCGATCGCATTGCGAGCGGACGTCAAGTCGGATCGATGCCTCGCGCGAAGAGCAGGTTGTCGACGTCTGCCCATCCGGTGCGCAGCGCGTCTTCGATCCGCCGCGAGCAGCGGCACGGGTTCGACGGATTCGCGACGCCGCAGTTGTCGTTCTTGAACGTCCGGATCGC
>DASWBH010000082.1:0-6085 GCA_036390755.1 Thermoanaerobaculia bacterium | reverse complement strand
GGGCCATCGCATCGCCGTCATGCGCGAGGGAAAAATCCAGCAGGTCGGGACGCCGCTCGAGGTCTACGACAAACCGGCGAACGTGTTCGTCGCGCAGTTCATCGGCACGCCGCCGATGAATTTCTTCGACGCCGAGCTGACTGACGGCAAGCTGCGCGCGCCTGCGTTCGCGCTGCCTGTCCCGCAGCGCTTCCGCCGCGTGCGGCCCGGCAAAGTGCGCGTGGGCATCCGCCCGGAGAACTTCCTCGAGCCGTCGAAGAGCGGCAGGGGAGAGACGGCGCGCGTGCGAGGCACGGTGGAGATCGTCGAGCCGATCGGGCACGAGGCCGTCGTGCATGCGCGGGTGGGCGACGATCCTCTCGTCGCGGTCTTCGACTCGCACAACACACCACGTTCAGGCGAGAGCGTCGATTTTGTCGTCGAGCTCGACGAGCTGCATCTGTTCGACGCGGCGACCGAAGCGCGCATCGACGCGCGTCAGTGACGTTCTTCCGCGCCGGGAGGTGCCGCGCCGTAGACATGGCGGTCGTGCGTCACGAGGTCGAACGGCTTGATCGCCGGATTTGCCGGATACCCGCGGTGCACGGCCTGGCACGCGTAGCAGACGATCACGTTCTTCACGACGCGCCAGATCACGTAGTCGAGCACCGTGATCCCGATCAGCGGCCAGTATGTCCACGGCACGAACGCCGCGCCGGCGACGACGAGCGCGATTCCTGTCGCGCGGTTGAAGTCCTTCTGGACGTACAGCTCTTCGTGGCCGCAGGCGGCGCAGCGATCGATGACTGACTCCGGAGGCGGCGCGACGACAGCGCATTCCACGCCGCAGTGCTCGCACGGACGCGACGCTGCGCCCGCCTCGCGCATCAGGCGGCGCTCACATCGACTGCAGAGGAAATTGACGGCCGCCATGATCTGCGATCCGCGACCTGCGACCCGCGACCTACTTCGCTCGTTCGATGTAGCGGTTCTCCACCGGATCGACGATGATTTCTTCTCCTTCGCCGACGAAGGGGGGAACCTGAACGACGAGGCCGTTCTCGAGCGTCGCCGGCTTGTACGAAGCCGATGCGGTCGAGCTCTTGACCATTGGCTCGGTCGTGGCGATCTTCGCGCGCACGGTCTTCGGCAACTCGACGCCGATGGGCCTGTTTTCGTGGAGCTGCACCTGGATCTTCACGCCCGGCGTGAGCCACGCCGCCGCATCGCCGAGGTCTTCTTCGCTGATCTCGACCTGTTCGTAGTTCTCGGTGTTCATGAAGTGATGGGCATGGCCGTCGGAGTAGAGGTACTCCATTTCGTGCTGCGTGATGTACGCCGGCTCGATCGGGTCCTGCGAGCGGAAGCGGTGCTCGAACTGGTTGCCCGTACGAAGATTACGAAGTTTGGCCTGCACCATGGCCCGGAGGTTGCCCGGAGTGTGATGCCGGAATTCCATGACCTTGCATAGATCACCATTGAACATGATGACGATGCCCTTACGGATGTCGTTGGCCTGCATGAATTCGGTGAATCCTTTCCGCTAGACTGCTCGGAGCCGCGCGGCATTGTACTTCCAGAGGAGGAGACCCATGATCATCGGGGCGCACTCCATCATCTACAGCAGAAACCCCGAGGTGGACCGGGCCTTTCTCCGCGACGTTCTCGAGCTGACGAGCGTCGACGTCGGCGGAGGATGGCTGATCTTCGGCCTGCCGCCGTCGGAGCTGGCCGTGCACCCGTCGGAAAAGAACGACGTCCACGAGTTCTACCTCATGTGCGATGACGTGAACGCGTTCATCGCCGAGATGAAGACGCATGGCATCACCTGCGGCCCGGTGCAGGACCAGCGCTGGGGATTACTGACGGAAGTGATGCTGCCGGGCGGTGGAAAGCTCGGCGTTTATGAGCCGAAGCACGCGAGACCGTAGTCATTCTGAGCGCCGCAGAGCGCGAAGAATCTGGGCGGTGGCCAGATTCCCCCTCCCAGATTCTTCGCCGTCTTCGCGGCTCAGAATGACGTTCGCTTGCCGAGCTAATCTATAATCGCGCCGCGTCCAAGATCGTTTAATAGGAGAAGCAAATGAAACTGCGTACATTCGCGCTGTGGTTTGTCGTGTTCGCGCTGGCGCTTCCGTGTTTCGCCGGTCCGATGAAAGCCGGCAAATGGCAGGTGACCATCACCACCGAAATGCCGGGCATGCCGATGAAGATGCCGCCGACGATCTTCACCACCTGCGTGACCAAGGAGCAGGCGGAGAATCCGCAGCCGCCGGCCGCGAAGAAGGACAGCGATTGCAAGATCAGCAACTACAAGCTCGACGGCAACACCGTGACGTGGACGATCGAGTGTCCGAAACAGAAGACGACCGGCGAAGGAAAGATCGTCTACAGCAGCGACTCGTACATCGGCGAGACGCACATGAAGATGAGCGACATGGAGATGACCCAGAAGTACAGCGGGAAGTACCTCGGCGCGTGTGACGAGAAGTAGTTCGCAACCGATTCACGGCATCCAGAAGTCTCTGCCGTACAGCCGATACAGTGCTGCGCCGTCAGTTGACTTCACATATTGCTCCCACGCATCCAGCTGCTTGTCAGGACCGATCACGAAGAAGACGCCGTCCGGCACGTCCGCCGCTTTCACGTTGTAGCCGGGGATGAACCGGCCATAGATGTCGTCCTTCCGGTCGAAGAGCATGTTGCCGAGGTTCGGCTCTTTGCGGAGGGCGAGGATGGATTCGCGGAAGCGGCGCACCTGTTCGGGCGGCTGGTTGTCCGCCAGGTCCGCCGCGATTCCCTCGGCGCGATTCTCGTACGTTGCGGCGGAGCGGAACTCGCTGAAGACCTGTGCGACCGCGTAGTCGGCGAGGGACGGATCGCGCGGCGCGTTCTTCAGCTCCGTGACGACGAAGCGCACGGTCTGCGGCAGCTCGGGCGTGCGCTCGGCGTAGTAGCCCATGCGGTCCGACGCGACGCTCGCGCGCAGACCGTTCGAATAGGCGAGGCCCGCGCCGATCGTCTTGAGGAAGATGCCGTGCGCGCCGTAGCCGGCGTGCAGACGCGACGCGAGATAGTCGAGCTGCTTCTCGCGATCGTTCGCATCGGAGAAATGCACGCCGGGGACGGAGGTGATGATCACGCCGCCTTTCATGTTCGGAGCGAGAAGGCCGACGTAGACGGGCTTCGTCGCTGATGGGTCGCGTTGCTGTAGCCGTGCGTCGATGATCGGTGTGGATGGAGACGCCGCCGGCGTCGCCGGCGCCACACTGAGCTCCGCCTCCAACTGCTTCACTTGCGTGATGACGGCGTTCTCGAGCGTGGTCGAGCCGACCATGTACATGCGCGCGCCGCCGGTCGTCAGAATCGCGCGGCGCACGGCGTCCAACTGCTTCAGCGGAACGTCCGCGTCCGTCACGAGGTCGTCGTGAATCGCATTGCAGAGGTAGGCCCAGTCGGCGGCAAGGCTCGATTCCGGAATGTTGATCAGCTCGAGGTCGAGATCCTTCAGCGCTTCCTGCTCGATGGGCTTCGCCGTCCTGGATCGCTCGGCGATCATCGTCTTCAGCTGCGCGCGGTCCAGCGTCTTCGCCGCGCCGGCGAGCTCGGTGAGGAACGCCGCTTCGTCGGGCGCCGCTTTCTTCAGCAGCCAGGTCAGCCGCAGCGCGTTGTGCTCGCGCGTGAGGAACGAGTCGGCCGCGAGGAACGGCGGGTTCCGCTGCATGCGATACGCCGTCGCCGGGCTCTGCACCCATGACTCTTCGCCGCCTTGCGTGGTGTTGCGGAGTGAGCTGAGCGACTGATCGACGACGTCGCGGATGCGCGAGAGGTTCTCCGGCCGCCAGTCGGGATGGAACAGCACGAGGTTCATCCATTCAATGGCGCGGCGCATCTCGTTTTCGCCGATGCCGGACGCGCGCACGACGAGCTCGACGCGCCCCGTTCGCGGGTTGGTCGAGAACACCGAGTCGAGCGAGAGAATCTCCTTGCGCAGCCGCTCGGTCATCTCGTCGTAAGAGACCGGCTTGCCGTTCTCGATGACGCCGACGCGGGTCAGCAGCGCCGGGAGCAGCGACACATATCGGAGTTGCTCGCGCGGGATTCCGTCGAGGCGGAGCGCGATCGCGAGCATGCCGCTCGTCATGTTGTCGAATTTCGAGACGACGAACGGCACGCCGCCGACGAGCGTACGCACGTCGTAGTGCAGCTGATCGTCGAGCGTCATCGGCGGCGATTTCACGAACTCCGGGCGCGCGATTCCTTTCGCCTCTTCCTCGATCTGATTCGTGGCCGAGTCGTACTCCGCGCGATAGCGCTTGATCGCCTCTTGCGTGTCAGCCAATCCGTACGCCTTCGTCAGCCGCGCCGCCTCGGCGTTGGCGCGGGCGATGCGCTCGGTCTCCTCGCGCTGCAGCAGCGCCGGCGACGGACGCGCCGCGACGGCGAACGGCGCCGTGTCCGTGATGTGCCACTTCGCGAGATAGTCGCGCCAGAAGTTCTTGTGCGATGCGAGGAGCGTCTCGACGAACGCGATCTGCGGCTTGAGCGTCACCGATCTCTTGAACGCGTGCGTCTTCTGCAGCTCGAACAGGTGATCCGCCCATGCCGAGCTGCCGTTGCGGAAGCCGAAGCCCGGCGGCGTGTTCACGAATTTGGCGAGGTCGCGGCGGAGCTCGATCACGCGTGACGCCACGCGGTCGTTGAACGCCTTCAGCTCGGGCGATCCGTCCGGCAGCGCGGCGATGCGCTTGATCTCGCCTGTCATGACGTCGCGGATCGCGGTCATCTTCTCGTCGTTGAAATTCGACGGCGCGACGTCGGTCAATACGATGTAAATCGGGTTGCCGCCGACCTCGCCGACGTTGGCGAAGATCTGCTTCGCGCCGACGTCCAGCTTGCGCGTCTTGCTGTCGATGAAGAGCTTGTAGAGATTCGTCGTCGGATCGCCGGCGATGTTGTCGAAGAAGAGATTGGCGAGCACTTCCTCGTTCGCGTCGAGCTTGCGGTCTGCCCCCCACCACACGCCGGCGGGGCTGGGCTGCTGGTCGTTGCGGTGCGGGTATTCGGCGAATGTGACTGCGCCCGCGGCCGCTGCTTTCGGCGCCGGCAGGTTCTCCGGCGATTTTGCCGTCCTCGGCCCGCGGTCCCCGGTCCCCGGTTGCTCGACCTTGTCGAGGATTGCATTCGTGCGCGTGAGGATCTCCGGGATCGGGACGCTCTTCGGGAACGACGCGATCGTCCCCAGGTTCGCGAGGTAGTACGTGTTCCGATGGAAGTTGCGGATGTCCTCCGGCTTCATCGTGCGGATGCCGGACGGCTCGCCGCCGGAGTTGTACGAAAGCGGATGATCGTTGCCGTACACGAGGTGCGTCGCCGAGCGGAACAGCACCCGGTACGGGTTGCCGCTCGAGCTGGTCATCTCGTTGTAGACGCTCCCTTTTTCCTCGAGGCGGAGCGTGTGGTCGGGGTTCTCGGTCACGCCGAAGTTGCGCACTTCGCGGCGGATCTCTTCGTCGGTGTAGTTCGGATGCAGCAGCGCGTCGAGCTGGCGCGCGTAGATGTTGAAGAACACATCGGGACCGGCCGCGGTGTTGAACGGATAGTTCGTCCGCCACTGCTGCGTGAACGCGGTCGAGCCGGAGAGCCACATCGTGTCGAGGCTCGCGAACGCGCGCCCCATCGTCCCCTTGCCGAGGAGGAGGTGTTCCTGGGTGTGGGGCTCGCCCTGGTCGGAGACGGGGATGCTGTTGACCCACGTGTACGCCTGCGGGACGGACTCGATCTGCAGGAGGTCGAACGTGAAGCCGCTGCGGCGGTGAACGAACCGCGCGCCCATCGGCTGATCGGCGTCGTTGAGATAGATCGCCGCGACGCGGAAGCCGTGTACTACGTCGTCTTTCTTCAGCTTGTCCAATCGACCGTCCTCGGTTGCTGAGAGCGTCATTGTTGTCACGAGAAAGATGATTCCTGCGATCTGCAATCTGCGATCTGCGCTCATGGATGCGATGATTCTATGCAATGCGGCGCGCGCTCGGAGTCAGCGGTATCTGCTTTGTCACAGCTGTTGCGTTGTTCACGGTTCTGCGCATCGCGTTCTATGTCGCGT
>DASWBH010000081.1:0-6222 GCA_036390755.1 Thermoanaerobaculia bacterium | reverse complement strand
GGGAGCTCCGCGATGTCTGACAAAGTGCGGCCGGCGATCGTCGAGCTCACGAGTGCGCGCACCAAGGAGTTCGTGCGCGAGACCGAGGCGATCTTCTGGGTCTTCGGCTTTCCCCTGCTGCTCGCGCTGGCCCTCGGCTTCGCATTCCGCGAGAAGCCGCCCGATCGGATTCCGATCGCCGTCGTCGCCGGACCGAGCGCATCGATTCAAACCACGGCGCTCGGCAAATCGGCGGCGCTCTCACCGCGCGTGATGGATCCGAAGGTCGCGCAGGACGCGCTGCGTCACGGCAAGGTCTCGCTGGTCGTCGACAATACGAACTCGCTGACGTATCGCTTCGATCCGACGAATCCCGATTCGCGCACGGCGCGCCGCGAAACGGACGACGCGCTGCAGGCGGCCGCGGGACGCCGCAACGTGGTCCCGGCGAAAGACGAGTACGTGCACGAGCAGGGCGCGCGCTACATCGATTTTCTGATTCCCGGCCTGTTAGGCATGAACCTGATGGGTACCGGCATGTGGGGCATGGGCTTCACGATCGCAAACGCGCGGATGAAGAAGCTGCTCAAGCGGCTGATCGCCACGCCGATGCGGAAGAGCGACTACCTCATCGCGCAGTTCCTCGCCCGTCTCGTGTTTCTAGTCATCGAGATCATTGTCGTCGTCGGCTTCGCGCGGATCGTCTTCGGCGTTCGCGTGCACGGCTCGATGCTGCTGTTCTCGATGATCTGCCTGCTCGGCGGGATGGCCTTCGCGGCGATCGGATTGCTCGTGGCGTCGCGCGCGAAGACGCTCGAAGCGGTGAGCGGCCTGATGAACCTGACGATGATGCCGATGTGGCTGTGCTCGGGAGTGTTCTTTTCCTACGAGCGATTTCCAGAGGCCGCCAAGCCGTTCATCCGCGCGCTGCCGTTGACTGCGCTCAACGACGCGCTGCGGGGCGTCATGAACGACGCCATGACTTTCGCTCAGGTGATGCCGCAGCTCTTGAATCTCGTACTCTGGACGTCAGTCGCTTATTTCGCCGGCCTCCGAATGTTCCGCTGGCAATGAGCAGCTCCTCGCCCGGTCTAGAAGGAAAACACGAATCCGAGGTTCACCTGGCCCTGGTAGAAGTCGTGGCCGGTGGTGTCGGTGCATCGGAAGCAGTTGGCGGGGTTGTTGCCGCCGAGCGACGTGAAGTAGCCGCGGCCTTCGAGGCGCACGCCCATGTTGTCCGATACCGGCACTTTCACGCCGATTCCGGCCGACGCGGAGAAGCGATTCGACGGTGACACGCCGCGGATGATCGGATCGAGATTTGCGACGCCAGCGCTGACGATGAAGTACGGCGTGGCGTTGCGCGACTGATCGAACGGGATCGTCAGGCCGCCGTGGTAGTACGTGACGTGGAAGTTCGCGACGCGGTTGTCGGGCTCGAAGAGACCGCCTCCGCCGGTCGTGAGGTTCGTGTCCTGGCGGTTGACCATCAGGTCGAGCTTCATGCCGCTGCGCGCGATGGGGATGCCGAAGTCGAGGCCGTAGTTGCCGCTCGTCGCGGCCTGAACGTCCTGGTTAAACAAATCTGTGACATCGGAGAAGATCGTTCCGCCCCACGTGTAGCCGACGAACGGGGTCAGCTCGAAGCGGTTGTCGTAACGGATGGGGCGTCGGTAACGGCCTGGGTCGCGCCACTGCGCGAAGACGGAAGCGGGGACGGCGAGAAGGATCAAAAGCAGATAGACCTTGCGCATACATGTTGGACGCCAGAACTGAAATTTCGTTTAATCCGCGGCGGTGAAAATCGCGACCTGGAACGTCAACGGGATCCGTGCGCGGAACGATCAGTTCGTGCAGTGGGTGGCGGCCGAGCAGCCCGACATCGTTTGTTTACAGGAGATCAAGGCGTCGATCCCGCAGGTGCCGGAGTCCTGCAACATCGAAGGCTACACGTGCTACTGGCATGGCGCGGGCGGCTACTCCGGCGTGGCGCTGCACGTGCGGCGCGGATTCTCGGAGCAGCCGGCGATCTCGCACCCGGAGTTCGACAACGAGACGAGGATCGTGCAGGCGCACATCGGCGACACGGTCTTTGCGTCGGTCTACGTGCCGAATGGCGGGAAGGATTTCGACGCCAAGATGGCGTTCATGAACGCGCTCGTCGACTACGCGGCGGGCGTGCACGCGCGCGGACTGGGTCTCGTGTTGTGCGGCGACCTGAACGTCGCGCGGACGGACATGGACGTACATCCGAAGGAGCGGAAGCCGCGGGCGATCGGACAGCTTCCCGTCGAGCGCGAGCTGCTCGAGAAGATCATCGCGCAGGGGTTGGTCGACATCGGACGGAAGCTGTACCCGGAAGACGAGAATTACTTCACGTGGTGGGCGCCGTGGCGGAACCTTCGTCAGCGCAACATCGGCTGGCGGCTCGACTACGTGCTGGCGAGCCGCGATCTGGCCGCGCGCGCAGTCTCCTGCCCTTCATACCGTGAGGTGGGGACGAGCGACCACGCCCCCGTGGTCGCCACCTTCGAGTAAAAAGGGGTCAGGTCTGTAGTTCCCAGTTTTTTCTACACGGCGAAGAAAAAACTGGGAACTACAGACCTGACCCCCAATCCGTTACTCGAGGACGACGAGGACGACGCGGCGGTTCTGCGCCCGGCCGGCTTTCGTCTTGTTCGACGCAACCGGAAGCGTGTCGCCGTACGAGATCGTCGACATCCGGTTCAGCGGGAGCGAGTACTGCCGCGACAGGTAACGCCGCACCGAATCCGCCCGGCGCTGGCCCAGGTCTTCGTTGTAGCGCGAGCTGCCTGTGTCGTCGGTGTGCCCCTGAACCTCGATGAAGTACTGGTCGTTGAGCGCCTTCACACGATTCGCGAAATCGGTCAGAGCCGTCTGCGCGGACGTGTCGAGCTCGTACTTGTCGGTTCCGAACCGCACGCGGTCCTCGGAGAACGCCTGCTCGAAGACCACTTTGCCCTTCGCCAGAACGCCCGCTTCCTGCGCGCGCTTGAGCGCCTCGCGGGACTCCTGGCTGAGCTGGTCGAGCCGTACGTCGGTCTGCTTCTGCTTCTGCTGGAGATCCTCGACCTGCGAGGCGACCGACTCGATCCTCTTATTGGTCTCCCCCTGTGACTGAGCGATCCTCTGATCGACTGCCTTGTTAGTCGCACACGCGCCCAGGAGAGTGGCGACGGCGGCGACTGAGACTGCACGTAGAACTGTCATCGCTGACTTCCTTTCTTTTCGTTTTTCCCGCGCGACGCGGAACTGGTCAGCACGGGCGGCTCCGTGCCGCGGTAACCCGCACGGACCCGGACAACCTTCGCCCTTCCGGCGAGTTGGAGTGCAATGCGGCGGTACTTTACTTCACCTTTCCCCGTGGGCGTAAACCCGATGAGGTACTGCGCCCGCAGATCTTGATTGATGGTGTCGACGGCTCGCGTCAGCTGCTCGGCACTGCGGCCGAGGAAGAGCTTGCCGCCGGTGAGGTTGGCGACGGCGTCGAGGAGGTCGAGATCGGAAAGCTCCTCATATGGCACGACTTGATGCGGCTTGAGCTCCGCCGGATCGCGCAGACCGAGCGGATAGATCGGGATCGAGCTTCCCTCGAAGATCCCGGCCAGGCTCGCGCGCGTGTGGCGCGATGCGTTATCGATGCCGTCCGAGAGGAGAATGATCGCGCGCGTCGGATTCCTGCCGAGCCGGCTGTACTCCGGCATCGTCGCCAGCGCGTCGAAGAACGCGGTTTTCCCCCAGGGATTCACATTGAACATCGCCCGCCGGATCGCATCCGTGTCGTCGGTGAATGGCACAGCCTCGTGCGCCTCGGATTCGGCGAACGTGAAGAGCGAAAAGTCGTCGCCCTTCTTTCGATGATTCAGCAGCGTCGAGACGGCCGCGCGGGCCGCGTCCATCTTTCCGGCGAGCGCCATGGAGCCGGACAGGTCGAGGAGAATCGTCCACGAGACCGGCGCGTCCAGCGACTCCTCGAACATGTTGGAGCGCACGGGCAGTCCGTCGACATACAGCCGGACATCGCGCGATTTCAGGTTCGTGATGGGTGCGCCGTTACGGCCGAGGACGGTGAACGGCACGATCACGTAGCCGACCGAGACGGTCTCGTTGAACGTCTGGGCCGCTGGGCCCTGGGCTCCGGCGGTCGAGGCGATCGCCAGGAGTACGCCGGCGATCACGCTCTTCACGTGCATTCGAACGCTCTTCGCCGCTCAACGGATTTCAAAGCGGCGAAATTATGGTCGCGAACGCTGTTGCAAACGTGACGCCGCTCACCGTCAGTAGCGCTTTCCGGGAATGAACTCCGGATCGTCCTGATGGGTGCGCTCCCAGCGGAGGAAGTCGTAGTAGCCGCAGCGCGGACGGTCCGGGTATTCGTGGCAGACCGCCGGACGGGCCTCGTAGATCGTGCAGCGGCGCGTCTTCATATCGAGGAACATGCAGACGCTGCCGAAGATCTCATCCTTCTGATGGCGCAACACCTGCTCGCCATCGCCGAGCTTCGTAAATCGCTTCTCGGCCGTTTCGACGTCGACTCCGAAATGGCGCGCCAGGCGATTGAGGTCGCGCTTCTCGACCACGATGTGATCGTAGCTGCAGCAATACGCAGGACACTTCAGACAGTCGTAAAGCGGTTTGCGGGAAGAACCATTCTCGTCGGCCATGCAGTGAATGCAGTGTAGAGGATCGAACCCTGATGAAGAAGATTTCTGTCGCTCTTTTTGCGGCGCTCGTCGCGTCGGCCTGCTGCACGCGACTTCCGGAGATGCCGCCGAAGCGTGTGACCACGCTCCCGGCGATCGCCGGCTCGCACGCGGTCGAAGAGTCCTCCGCCATCTGGCGCGATGAACGACGCTCGCGCGACGTGCCGGTGAAGATCTACGCGCCGGCAGACGTCAGCGGGCCGAAGCCGGTCGTGATCTTCTCGCACGGGATCGGCGAGGATCGCGACTCGTATGCGTACATCGGGCGCGCACTCGCGGCGAACGGTTTCCTCGCCGTTCACGTCACGCACGCCGGAACCGACAAGGCCGTGCTGAAGACCGGCTACTGGAACCTGTATCGGGCGACGAAGAAAGCCGGGAACTGGGTCAACCGCCCGTACGACGTCAGCTTCGTGATCGACCGTCTCCGCACGCGGACGGATGCCGACATGAGCCGCATCGCCGTCGCCGGACACTCCGCCGGCGCCTTCACCGCCTTCGCGCTCGCCGGCGTCACCGGCCTGCAAGGCGAATCGTTTCGCGACGGGCGCGTGAAGGTGATCGTGCCGATGTCGATGCCGAAAATCGAGGGGCTGTCGTACACCGATGTGCGCGTCCCCGCGCTGAACATCACCGGCACGTGCGACTCCAGTCTGATCTTCCGCACGCGACAGCGCGATCGGCGCGTACCGTTCGAACAGACGACTGCGCTGCACCAGTACCTGGCCACGATCGGAGACGTGAATCACGATACGTTCTCGAACAAGACCGATCCGCACCACGACACGATCGTCGCGCTGACGATCCTGTTTCTGCGCGCATACTTGCTCGATGACGCCACCGCGCGCGCGTGGTTCGATGAGCCGGGAACAACCACGATCGGACGGGACCGGCTGACGATCGAAACGAAGTCATTCTGAGCCGCGCAGACGGCGAAGAATCTGGGAGGTGGCGCCATTCCGCCGCCCAGATCCTTCGCGCGCTTCGGCGCTCAGGATGACATCTGTATGATTCACGTCGCATGGATCACGCTGTCTCGCTCGTTCAGGCGTACCTGCAGCTCAACGGTTACTTCACGTCGGCGGAGTACCCGATCGTCGCCGGCGCGGGGCGCAACGGATTCCGCACCATCACAGACATCGACATCCTCGCGTTTCGCTTCCCGAGCGGCGTGCCGTCGTTGCAAAGCCGGCAGATGCCGCAGGGCCTCGACGTCTCCGAGCTCGACGACGGACTCGGCGTCGCGCCCGAGACGATCGACATGATCATCGGCGAGGTGAAGGAAGGCAAAGTCGGAATCAACACCGGCGTGCGCGATCCGTCCGTGCTCAACGCGGTGATCGGCCGCTTCGGCAATACGGACGAAGAAGACGATCGTGTGATCCAGTCGCTGCTCGCGACCGGCGTGGCGACGCTGCCGAGCGGCTACGTCGTCCGGCTCGTCGCGTTCGGCGCGTTTCCGCCCGGCGCCGAGATTCCCCCGTGCCGCATCATCTCGCTGGGCCACGTGCTGACGTTT
>DASWBH010000080.1:0-2228 GCA_036390755.1 Thermoanaerobaculia bacterium | reverse complement strand
CCCCCGTACCGTAGATGAACATATACGGCGGCTTCAGGCGAAGCCGCCGTATTCAAAACCATTACTTGAAGACTCGCTTACCGAACAGCCGCGGTCGGATAGATGACCGGCCGCGCGCTGACGGTCAGCCACTGCCCGTCTTTGTTCTGCACGATACGCATGATGTACACGTTCATCGACGGCGCGCTGCTGCCGTCGGGATTCACCACTCCGGTGATCTCCGTGAAGCATTCGGCCACGGCGACATCGGGGCGGAGGAAGTGGATCGTGATCGGACCCGAGGTGTAGGTCGAATGCTTGAACGCGGTGGCGTGCTCCTCACCGAGCAGCGTTTCGATTCCGGCGCGGCCCTTGGCAACGCGGCCGGACGGGTTGATCAGATCGCCGTCCTGCATCCAGGTCGCGGCCATGGCTTTGGCGTCATGACTGTTCCATGCGGCGCTGAAGACCTGATCGGAGTGGCGGATGGCGGTTTCACTCGTGTCTTTGGCAAGAAGCGGGGCGGAGGCCAGGGCCAGTGCGAGAACCATTAGAGAGAGTCTTTTCATGTGTTTCCTTCCGTTGGACTTCGGTGGGGCAGAGGACGCGAATCAGACAAGCCGCTGGCGCGGCGGCTCCGCAAAAGCGGAGCAGATGCTGATGTTCTCTGAAGTGCTGAGAAGTGGGGATGCGGTTTAGGTGCCGCCGCGCGGTTCGGGGTTCGGGGGTCCGGAGGACGTGGACGCGGGCGCGGCCACCCGCTGCGTCGACCCGTACGTACGGCAGTGCTATTCTGTACATACGATGGTCAAACGGCTCACGAAGACCGGCAACAGCCTCGCGCTCGTTCTCGACAAGCCGCTGCTGCAGCAGCTCGGCATCGACGAGAACACTCCGCTCGAGATCGCGACGAACGGCGACGTGCTCGTGGTGACGCCGGTCCGCGACCGCGCTCGCCAGCGGAAATTGAAGAAAGCGCTCGAGGAGATGGATCGGCGATACTCGGGCGTCTTCAAGCGCCTCGCCGAGTAGTGGAACCCATCTTTCTGACCCTCGAAGAGGTCCTGGCGATCCACGAGGATCGCATCCGCCGCTACGGCGGAGCCTTCGGAGTCCGTGACATGGGACTGCTTCAATCAGCGCTCGGTACTGTTGAAGCGACGTTTGCGGATGCCTATCTTCACAGCACGCTCTTCGAAATGGCCGCCGCTTACCTGTTCCACATCGGTCGCAATCACCCGTTCATCGATGGCAACAAGCGCACCGCGCTCGCTTGCAGTCTGGCGTTCCTCAGTCTGAATGAGGTCAGGATCGGCGCGAGTCCCGATGCGCTCTACGATCTCGTCATCGGCGTGGCCGAAGGCAAACTGACGAAGGCGGACGCCGCGGTGTTCTTCCAGAGGTCGTGCAGCGCGTGAGCAGTCGAGCGGACGTTATACTCGGCAGCGATGGACAGTGTGGCGGATGATCTGCGACGCGAACAGTTGGATCGCTTCGCCCGCATGACGCCGGCCGAGCGGGTGGCTCTCAGCGAGAAGCTCGGCCAGGACGGACTGGCTGCATTCATGTCCGCGAACGGTCTCGATCGTGAGTCCGCCCTCCAGGCCATCCGCCGCTCCCGGCGTGTCGGGCGGCGGCGCTCGCGCTGTGCGGATGAAGAGCGTTGAACGTGTCGTCCGCGTGCTCGAGTCGAGCGGTGCGCCTTACGCGCTGATCGGCGGACACGCTGTCGGCGCGCGGGGCTTCCCGCGCATGACCGTCGACGTCGATTTCCTCACCACCGATCGCCGCGTGTTGCGGCGGGAGTTCTGGAAGAGTCTCGAGGACGAAGGTGCAGCCGTCGACCCGCGCACGGGTGACTTCGACGATCCGCTCGCCGGCGTGGTGCACATCCGGCTCGTTGCCGGCGATGAGGTCGATATCGTGGTGGCGAAGTGGAAGTGGGAAGCAGCCGTGATCAGCCGCGCTGAGCATCTCGACGTCGGCGGCCTGCATGTTCCCGTCCCGCGCACGAGCGACCTCATTCTGCTCAAGCTCTCAGCCGGCGGCGTTCTGGACCTGCAGGACGTGGCCGTCCTTCTCGCCGTCGGCGATCGGCAACAGCTCGTGCGCGAGGTCGAGGAGAACATCGCCAGTCTCGGCGCCGAGGCTGTGGAGGCCTGGCGGCGCATTTCGAATCAGGTGTAGCTCGTGAATCCGATCCTCGCCCTCGACCAGGGCACGACCAGCTCGCGCGCGATCGTCTTCGA
>DASWBH010000079.1:0-1988 GCA_036390755.1 Thermoanaerobaculia bacterium | reverse complement strand
GGCGCCTCGAGGAATGACCGGCATTCATGAGTTACTGAACCGCCCCATGCTTTCGTCGGACCTTGGCGAACAGGAGCACGGCCGCTGGCCGCGAGCCATCCGCGACCTGGTGCGTCAATACCGAGAAGCAGCTCTGCCGGTGTTGAACGGCAGCCTCGCCTATAGCAATCTTGCCGAGGGGAACGATCAGATTCTCACATGCAACCCTTACCGATTGTGGGAGTACTCGTCGCTCTTTCTGGAGCTCGATCGCGGACGGCGCTGCGAGTGTTTTGTCGACATCGGCGGTGCCGGATCGGCGCTGTCGTTTCTCCTCGCCGAGAACGGCTTCCGCGGAAAAGCGGCCGACCTGCAGCCGCTGCTCGTGGCGTTCTGCAACCACGTGGCTGCCGTTCGCAACCTGCCGCTGCAGGCCGTGGTCGCCGATGTGACCACTGACCTGGGCGAGCTGGCCGGCCGGTGCGACCTTGTCACGTTCATCTCGGTCCTCGAGCATGTACCGACCGCAAGGCGGCCGCTGGTGATGCGTCGAATGTTCGAACTGCTCCGGCCGGGCGGACTTCTGTACCTCACGTTCGACTACGGAACCTACAGCGAGGTCGACGCGTACCGGCTTCATGAAGGCAAGGTGATGGAGGAGTCGGGCAGCATCGCCTCGATCGGCGAGTTCGCCGGCATGGCTCTCGCGGCCGGTTTCCGCTTCGTGGGCAACGATCCGCTCGAGCTGCCGGCCGAGGTACAGGCGCTGCGGTCGGCGCCCGATCATCGGCGGATTACCTGGCGCTACACGATGAACGTCGGTGCGATCGACGCCGCCACCCCCTGGGGCCTGCTGGCGAAGTACCTCGTCAAACGGTTGCTTCGCTACACGGCATCGCGCTCGCGCTTCGAGAGGCACAACTTCTTTCGCGCGTTTCTGGAGAAGCCGGCATCGTGAAGGCGCTGCTCGTCGCAGACTCTCCCGGGCACATCCTGGAGCGGATCGCCAGGACGTTCGTGGATTATGGACGAGGTGCCGAGCACCGCTTCGTTTGCTCGGAGATCGTTTCGCCCTATCTGGTTCGGCGCGCCGGTGAGAGCGATGGAATGCTCCACTGGCTCGATCCTCTGGCATTCGCGGCCTATCCAAGCGCTGCCCGCGCGCCGCAGGTGGTGATGATCCACCATTTGACCGAGCCGGAGATCGAGCCGATGAAGCGCCGGCTTCGTCATGCCGATCTGCTGACCACCAGCTCGCGGCGCTGGTTGCGCCGCCTGACCGGGATGACCGGCATGCCGGTGCATCTCATCCCGTACACGATCGATCCGGACGTCTTCCGTCCCGTCGAGAATGTTTCAGCAAAGAGGATCGAGCACGGCATCGGCTCGTCTGACTTCGTCGTCGGCTACTCCGGCAAGGCGGCCGCCGATGCCTTCGGCCGCAAAGGGCTCGACATCCTGACGGCCGTCCTCGAGGGTTGCGCGCAGCGCTGGCACGACGACCTCGTCGTCGTCCTGGTCGGCAGCGGTTGGAACGATTTGTCGCGAACCATCGAGTCGTGGGGCGTCCGCGTGGTGCGGCAGCAACTGGCTACGACGGAGGAGACGGCCGAGGTATATCCGCTGATGGATGTGCTCATCTCGACCTCCCGGGAAGAGGGGGGACCATGCACGATCATCGAGGCGATGGGCTGCGGCGTGCCGATCATCACGACGGACGTCGGCCACGTGCCGGAGCTGATCGTCGATGGCGAGAACGGCTTCGTTTGTGCGTGGCCCGATCCGGCATCGGAATTCATCAGCCGCATCGCCCTCCTTCGCCGCGATCGCGAGCTGCGCGCGCGCCTCGCCGTCAATGGCCGGCGAACGGTCATCCGGGAGCGCGATGCTCGTATCGTGATCCCGCGCATCGACTTTGCCGCCATCTACGCCGAAGCCCAGCGGCGCTATGCGATGCGTCCGGGCCGCGAAATCGCGACGAGGTCCGTGGCCCTGTCGGGGGTCGGGCT
>DASWBH010000078.1:0-15813 GCA_036390755.1 Thermoanaerobaculia bacterium | reverse complement strand
CTGGCGACCGATCTGATCCTCTTCTACGTCTTCTTCGAGCTGACGCTGCTGCCGATGTACCTCGTGATCGGCGTGTGGGGCGGCGCGAACCGCATCTACGCCGCGATCAAGTTCTTCCTGTTCACGATCGCCGGCTCGCTGCTGATGCTCTTCGGCATCATCTACATCGGCTTCCAGCACTATCACATCACCGGCGTGACGAGCTTCTACGTGAAGGATCTCTACGGCGTCGGCGTGACGCCGTTCGCGCAGACGCTGCTGTTCTTCGCGTTCTCGCTCGCGTTCGCGATCAAGGTCCCGCTCTTCCCGCTGCACACGTGGCTGCCGGATGCGCACGTCGAAGCGCCGACCGGCGGCTCCATCATCCTGGCCGGCGTGATGCTGAAGATGGGCACGTACGGCTTCCTGCGCTTCGTGCTGCCGTATTTCCCCGAGGCGAGCGCACGCTACGCGCCGCTGCTGATCGCGCTGGCGGTCATCGGCATCATCTACGGCGCGCTCGTGGCGTGGGTGCAGCCCGACATGAAGAAGCTCGTCGCCTACTCCTCGGTCTCGCACCTCGGCTTCTGTGTCCTGGGCATCTTCGCGATGAACCAGACCTCGGTCGAAGGATCGATCCTGCAGATGGTCAACCACGGTCTCTCGACCGGCGCGCTGTTCCTTCTCGTCGGCGTGATTTACGAGCGGCGGCACACGCGAATGCTCGCCGACTACGGCGGTCTCGCCAAGACGATGCCGGTGTACGCGACGCTGTTCGTCATCGCAGTGCTGTCGTCAGTCGGCCTGCCCGGCCTGAACGGATTCGTCGGCGAGTTCCTCATTCTCGCCGGCTCGTTCCAGACGAATCCGCGCGCGACCGTCATCGCTACGACCGGCGTAATCCTCGCGGCGATCTATCTGCTCTGGCTCGTGCAGCGCGTGTTCTTCGGCCCGATCACGGTCGAGGAAAACCGGCACGTGCCGGAGATCGCGTGGAACGAGATCGCCGCGCTGGTGCCGCTCATCGTGCTGATGGTGTGGATCGGGCTCTATCCGAACACCTTCCTCAGAAAGATGGGACCGTCCGTGCAGCAGCTGCTGGCGAGCGTGAAGAGCGAAGAGGGAAGGACGATGGTCGCCCGTGGTCTGCCTTCTCCCCGCGCGCGGGGAGAAGGTGCCCGAAGGGCGGATGAGGGGCCGTTCATCGCCCGAGCGACGAGCCCTCATGGAGGAGCTCGTCCGTGAACCTCCACCCGATCCTCGAGCCGGGCTGGGTCAACGCGATTCTTCCCGAGATCATCCTCTCCGCCGGCGGCATGCTGCTGATCCTGTTCGACGCTTTCGTGCCGCGCGCGCGCAGCGCCACGGCGTGGCTAGCGCTCATCATTCTGATCGTCACGATGTGGTCCGAGACGCTGCTGCACGGCGGCACGTTCTTCGGCGGCACGTATCAGGTCAGCGGCATCACGCTCGTCTTCGACCTCACGTTCCTGCTCGCGGCGACGCTCGCGGCGCTGTTCGCTCACGACTACCTCGAGCGCGAAGGGATCGAAGGCGGCGAGTTCTACGCGCTCCTTCTTTGGGGCACGGTCGGAATGATGATGATGGCCAAAGGGCTCGACCTCCTCATCATCATCCTCGGCCTCGAGATCCTCTCGATCTGCATCTTCGTGCTCGTCGGCTATCAGCGGCGGCTTCCCATCTCGAACGAAGCCAGTCTCAAGTACTTCCTCATGGGCGCGTTCGCGACGGGCTTCATCCTCTACGGAACCGCGCTGTTCTACGGCGCGACGCAGTCGACGCGCATCCCGCTCATGGCCGACTATTTCGCAACGGCTGACGGCAAGAACCCGCTGCTCGCCATCGCCTTCGTGCTGCTGATGTCCGGCTTCGGGTTCAAGCTGGCGCTTGCGCCGTTCCACCCGTGGGCTCCCGATGTCTACCAGGGCGCGCCCACGCCGGTGGCGGGCTGGCTCTCAGTCGCGCCGAAAGCCGCGACGCTCATCGCGCTCATCCGCATCTTCCTGGCGATGACGCCGATGCTGCAGCACAACTCGTGGATGCGGATGGTCGCGGCGCTGTCGATCCTGTCGATGATCGTCGGCAACGCCGTGGCGATCGTGCAGCGCGATCTCAAGCGCATGCTCGCCTACTCCGGAATCGCGCACGTCGGCTACATGACGATCGCATTGCTTACGCTGCAGGAAGACGCCGTCGCCGCGATCGCTGTCTACACCGTCGTCTACGCTCTGATGAACATCGGCGCCTTCGGCGTGGTCTCGATGCTGGCGAAGAACCAGAACGATCCGCAGACGCTCGACGACATCGCCGGCCTCGGATTCCGCCGCCCGTTCTACGGTCTGGCCCTGACGATCTGCATGTTTTCGCTGTCCGGACTTCCGCCGACGGCCGGCTTCATCTCGAAGTTCTACATCTTCAAGACTGCGATTGAATCAGGACATCTCACGGTCGCGCTCGTGGGTATCGTCACGAGCATCTTTTCGGTGTATTACTACCTGCGCGTCGTGTATTACCTCTACATGAAGGAGCCTGCCGCAGGGTACGCGACGCCGGTAGCGGGAGTGTTTGCGACAGGAGCGTTGGCCATCTCGATGATCGGAATCCTGCTCGTGGGACTCTTTCCGACGCCTCTGTTCAACATGGCCGGAACTGCGGCGAGAGAGATGTTGCAGTTGCACCGATAGCGCATGAGCGACAAGGCGGCCCCGGACCGCGAGGCGATTTCGGAACTGACGACCGGCCGCCTGTCCGTTTATCTGCGCTGTCTCACGTATCTCGAATCGATCAATCAGCGCACCGTCTCGTCGCACGAGCTGGCCTCGCGCTTTCACCTCAACTCGGCGCAGATCCGGAAGGACCTCGCCTACTTCGGCGAGTTCGGAACGCGCGGCGTCGGCTACAACGTCTCCCAACTGAAAGAGCAGCTGATCCGGACGCTCGGCATCGACAGGACGCGCAACATCATCATCGTCGGCGCCGGGAACCTCGGCATGGCGCTGGCCGACTATCGCGGGTTCAACAGCAACGGCTTCCACATCGTGGCGATGTTCGATACTGATCCGGAGCGCGTCGGGCGCATGTCGCGCAGCGGGATCACGGTCATCAACGCCGCGAAGATGGCTGACATCGTGCGCGCCGAAGCCGTGGAGATCGGCATCATCGCCGTCAACGCCGAGAACGCGCAGCGCGTCTACGACGAATTGGCTGATGCGGGCGTGTCGGCCGTACTGAATTTCGCAGCAGTGCAGATCCGTCTGCGCAGCGGCGTGAAAGTAAAGTCGGTCGATCTGCGGATCAACCTCGAGTCGCTCTCGTATCACCTCAAGAGCGTCGAGGACGGCGTCGCGTTGGCCGAGGAGTAGCTCACCGCTGCGCTGATCCGCTGTTCGAGCGCGTTCACCGCGGGCTCGAGGCGCCGCAGCAGCGTGGCCGCGCGACCGAAGTCGCTCTCGCGCGCCGCGGTCTCCAGCAGCACCGACAGGTCGAACGACGGATCGCCTTCGAAGTTGCTCACAGCACCTTTGATCTTGTGCGCACCCTGATAAAGGGCGCCGCTGTCCTTCTTGTCGATCGCGTCGCGGATCTGAAGCAGCAGCGCCGGCGTCTGTTTCGCGAAGGCAGTACGCACTCGTTCGAGCAGCTTCACGTTTCCGCCGACGGCGTTCACGATCGGCTCGGCGGCCGTGAACGAGCGAACCATTTCCTCGAGTTTCCTGAGGTCGATCGGCTTCGTGAGCACGGCGTCCATGCCCGCTTCGAGGCAGCGCGCGCGATCGTCGCGCCGCGAGTGCGCTGTCAGCGCAATGACGGGCGTGCGGCGCCCCTTTTCCGTTTCGCGGAACCGGCGCGTCGCTTCCAGTCCGTCGATGCGCGGCATCTGCACGTCCATGAAAACGAGATCGAAGTTCTCGTGAGCGAGCCGCTCGAGCGCTTCCGCGCCATCGGAAACGAGCGTCACGTGATGCATCAGGCGCCGCAACGCCTCGGCCGCGAACTCCTGGCTCACGATCTCGTCTTCGGCGACGAGCACGTGCAGCCCGGCGGCGTTCACGCGCTGGCGCATGAGCGGCGCAGTCGTCCGCTTTGCGTTGAGCCCGAGGGCGGTGCCGATGGCTTCGAGGAGCTCGCGCTCGGCGACCGGGCGCGTCACGCGAATCCGCTCGTCGGAGACTGACGAGAGCGGCGAAGTGATGATGATCGCGGGCTCGATCGCAATCGACTCATCGGCCGAGATCGCACACGCGTAACGACGCGGCACGATCTCCGCGACCGACGCGCACGCGATGACCTCCAGTCCGGCGCTCGCGAGCATCTCGGTGATGAACGCGCGCGACGTGGCGTTCGGCTCGACGAGCAGCGCCGATCGCCCGGCCAGATCGCGCCGCGGGCGCCGCGTGCCGGAGGCAAAACTGTCGGACGCGAGCGGCAGGCCGATCGAGATCGTCGTACCTGCGCCGGTTTCGCTCTGCAGGTCGAGGTGACCGTCCATCGCGTCGACGAGCCGCGCCACGATCGCCAGTCCGAGGCCTGTGCCTGCCCGGGTGCGGGAATCGCCGCCCTGGGCGAATGGCTGGAAGATCGTCTCGCGCTGTCCTTCCGGAATGCCGATGCCGGTGTCGCGCACTTCGAAGAGCACGCGGTCGCCGGCAGCCGAGACGCGAAGAGAGACCTCACCGGAGTCCGTGAACTTGATGGCGTTGCCGATCAGGTTGACGATGATCTGGCGGATGCGGACCGGATCGCCCCATACGGAATCGGGCACGTTCGGGGCGACGCCGGCCGACAGCACCAGGCCTTTCGTCGCCGCGGTGACGCCGAGCGGCTTCACCGTCTCGTTTACGAGGTCGCGGATCGAGAAGTAGACCGGCTCGAGCTCGATCCTGCGCGCCTCGATCTTCGAGAAGTCGAGAATGTCTTCGATCGTCGCGAGCAGCGACTCGGCCGAGCGTCGGGCCATGTCCAGCTGGCGCGCGCGGCGCGGCGAGTTCTCGTCGTCGATGGCGAGCTGCAGCATGCCGATGACGCCGTGCAGCGGCGTGCGCATCTCGTGCGACATGTGCGCGAGGAACTCGCTTTTCGCAGCGCTCGCCTCTTCTGCGTGCGATTGAGCTTCGACAAGTTCCGCCGATTGTTCGCGAAGCTTGGCATTCGCTTCGCGGAGCATCTGCATCGTGTCGCGCATGTGGCGGCGCCGCGTTCGCATGACGCGGATGACATGCAGCGCAACCGCAACGCCGGAAAAAGCGAGGAGCACGAGCACGATGCGGAGCAGAACGATGTCCGGCATGGGATGCGGTCAGTCGCCGTTGCGCCGCCGCGGTGTGGCAGTGCGGTGCTGATGCTGCAGGATCGTGCGGATCCGCGGAAGAAGAATCTCTTTCCGCAGCGGCTTCCGCAGAAAGTCCGCCGCGCCCATCTCCAGACTGCGCGCCTCGGCTTCAGGCCCCGCAACGCCGGTGATGAACACGGCCGGCGTCTCGATGCCCTTCTGGATCATGATCTCGAACAGCCGGAGACCGTCGAGCGTCGGGATGTTCACGTCGAGGATGATCAGATCGAATTTGCGGCGGCCGATCTCGATCAACGCGTCCGCGCCGTCGGCGACGCAGACGACCTCGTAACCGGCCTCGATTAGAAATCCCTCGACGAGCGCCGAGGACACCATGTCGTCTTCGACCAGAAGGATGAGGACCGGGACAGCCAGCGGGTTCCGGAGCAGCTCGCGTGGCGCAGGCGAACGCTCCAGCGCCTCACGGATCTCGGCGCGCACGCGCTCGGTCTCCGCGCTCGGCGTGCGTCCGAACTGCCGATGAAGAATGTCGGCGCACTCCTGGTAACGCCGCAGCGCCGCATCGGGGCGGCCCTGTTCGAGCTGCAGGCGCATCAGTGTCCGGTGCACGACTTCCTGCGACGGATCGAGCGTCAGCAGGCGTCCGGCCGTCTCGACCGCGCGCTCCCACCAGCCGGCGTTGATCTGCGCGGCGAGCAGCCGGCCGAACACTCCGACGGCCGCGCGCCAGTAGCGCAGGCGCTGCTCGCGCAACCATTCGTCGAACTTCTCGATGCCGCTGCTGTAGTTCTCGAGGAGATTACCGGTGTAGAGTTCCGCCGCTTCGCGCGTGTGATTGATGGCCGCACTCGTCGCGAGCGCCTCGAACTCCACGGCGTCCACGCTGACCGCCTCGGAGTTAAACCGAAGCGACTCGCGCGAGACGAAAATCAGTTCCGCCGGGAAGTAGCGCATTGCATATCGCAGCTCGCCGACGAGATCGGCAACCTGGATCGTGGCTGAAGCGTCACCGAACATGAGATCGCCGACTTCCGAGACCGTGCCACCCTCTTCGAGGTGCAGCGCGAGATACGCGATCAGCGCGTTCAGCCGCGCGTTGCCGATCGATAACGTGTTTCCGCGATGGTCGAGCGCGCTGAAGTCTCCGAGGAGACGGATGGTCAGCAAGGGCATTTTGGGTGGAAGAAAGGGTATCACGAACAAACGCGACGAAAAGTCACCGATGGTTAGGAATTCGCTGTATCGAAAGGTAGATAGCAATGCAATGTTTGGCTTGCATTACCTGTTCCGCGTGATCGCACCCGATGAATAACGAAAAGATCGTCATTACCGGCATCGGCGTCATGAGCCCGAACGGCGTCGGTCGGGATAACTACTTCACAGCTCTCGCGAGCGGCAAGAGCGGCGTGCGCACCATCAGCCACTTCGACGCCAGCGAGCTCCCCTCCCGGGTCGCAGCCGAGGTCGATTTCGATCCGGCGGTGTGGATCGATTCGAAGAACATGAAGCACGTCGGCCGCGTCGTGCCTCTCGCCGTCGCCGCGACCGATGAAGCGCTGCGCGACGCGAAGATCGATCCTGCGCAGCTCGACCTGGAGACGCGGCAGTCGATCGGCGTGATGCTCGGATCGGGCGGCGGCGCGATCGAGTTCAGCGAGCGCATGTACGAGCTCTGGTACAGGGGCGCGGTCAAGCAGGCTTCGGTGTACGCGATTCCGTCCGGCACCATCGGCACGCTCGCGTCCGAGATCTCGATGGCCTACGACTTCCACGGCTTCTCGCATCTGATCTCGACGGGCTGCACCTCGTCGACCGACGCGATCGGCTACGCGTACCGCAATCTCAAACTCGGAGTCTGCGATTACGTGATCACCGGCGGCGCTGACGCGGCCATCACCGAAGGGATCATGACCGGCTTCTGCATCATGCGGATCGTGGCCAGCGCGTTCAATCACTGCCCCGAGCTCGCTTCGCGCCCGTTCACGCGCAACCGCGACGGCTTCGTCCTCGGCGAGGGCGCGTGGATGTTTGTTGCGGAGCGCGAATCGACCGCTCGCGCGCGCGGCGCAAAGATCTACGCCGAAGTCGCCGGTTACGGATCGACGTGCGACGCGTACCACCGCGTGCGCATGGACGACTCCGGCGAGGAGCCTGCGCGCGCGATGAAACTGGCGATGAAAGACGCCGGGATCGACGCGAGCGAGGTCGAGTACCTCAACTACCACGGCACGTCGACGGACCTGAACGACCGCGTCGAGACGCGCGCGGTGAAGCTGGCGTTCGGAAAGCACGCGTGGAAGCTCGCCGGCTCTGCGACGAAGTCGATGATCGGGCATCCTCAGGGCGCGTGCGGCGCGGCGGGAGTCGCGGCGACGCTCATGGCCATGCGCGATGACGTGCTGCCGCCGACGATCAATCTCGATCAGCCCGACCCCGAGTGCGATCTCGACTACGTTCCCGACCTCGGCCGCCGGACGCATGTGAATGCGGCCGTGTGCAACACGATCGCGTTCGGGTCGAAGAACTCGGCACTGGTCCTGAAGCGATACTGATCGTGTCGCTGCTGACGCCAAAACGCCTCGACGAGCCGGAGCTTCTCGACGAGGACGATGCGCCGCGCGCCGACATGGAGCGCTCGCTGCGCGATCTCCGGCGATTCAACCGGTATGCCGGCGGTCTGACGACGTATCGCCGGATGCTGCGCCGTTTCGGCAACGTGCGCTCGGTGCTGGACCTTGGCGCCGGGACGGCCGATCTCGTCGACAGCGTTCCCGGCGACGTCCTTCGGATCGCGCTCGACTTCAAGATCGATCACTTGCTTTATCTGCGCGAGCAGTCGAGATCGCGAAGAGTCGTGGGCGACGCGCAGTTCCTTCCGTTCCGGAGCGGCTCGATCGATGTGATCACGTCATCGCACTTCTTCCATCATTTCGATCCGGCGACGAATGCGGAGATCCTCCGCGAGGCGCTTCGCGTCGCGCGGCGGGGAGTTGCCATGACGGATACGCGGCGGCACTATCTTCCGCTGGCGTTCACCCTCTTCCTCGCCGCGCTGCGACTCGTCGGCAGGATCACGCGGTCGGATGCGCCGGGCTCGATCCGGCGCGGCTACACGGTCGACGAAGCGCGCAGCGTTGCTGCGCGCGTGGGCTCGCCGAAATCGCAAGTCCTGAAGTACTTCCCGTTCCGCTTCGGCATCATCCTCGAGAAATGAAGGTCGACGTCGCGATCGTCGGAGCGGGACCGGCGGGATCCACGCTGGCCGCTCTGCTCGCGCGGCGCGGCATCGACGTCGCCCTGATCGATCGCGACGAGTTCCCGCGCGACAAGCTCTGCGGCGAGTTCCTCTCCTACGACGCGCTGCCGGTGCTCGAGGGACTCGGCATCAGGCTCGAGACGCCCTCGATCGCGCACTGTCGCGTGGTCTCGCGCCGAAGAACGTACGAATTCGACTTTCCCGCCGCCGCGCGTGGAGTCAGCCGGCGAATGCTGGACCACTTGCTGTTCCGGACGGCAGTGGCGGCGGGAGCGCGGCCGTTCGCCGGGTGCACCGCCACATCGCTTGACGTTCCGTGTGGCATTCACGGGAAGCTCATCGTGGGCGCCTGGGGCCGCTGGGGGCGTTTCGACACGCAGCTCGGCCGCGGCTTCGTCCGCGACCGCTCCCATCGCAATTTCGGATTCAAGCGCCATTACGTCGAGCGCGGCTCGTCGCCACAGAACGTCATCGAGCTCTACTCGTTTCGCGGCGGCTATCTCGGCGTCTCGCCGGTCGAGAACGGCATTACGAATATCTGCGGCCTCGTGCACGCGTCGCGGCTCGCCGGCCACAAGGGTCGATGGGACGCGTTCGTCGACACGATCCGCTCCGAAGAGCCGGCGCTCGACGCGATGTATGCGCGACATCAGCCCGCGCAGGACGGGTTTCTCTCGTCCGATCCGGTCATCTTCCGCGCGCGATCACCGGTGGAGCGCGGCGTGATCATGATCGGTGATGCGTCCGGCATCGTCGATCCGCTCACCGGAAACGGGATGGCCATGGCCGTGCAGTCGGCGCTGATCGCTGCTCCGCACGTGATGCGGATGCTCGAAGGCAAACGCGATGAAGACGCCTATCGCGCCGACCACTCCGCGTTCTTCGCGTCGCGCATCCGTTGGAGCCGGCGCGTGGCGATGATTCTCTCGCGGCCATCCCTCCTCGACGCCACGCTCGGCGCCGTCCGCTCGCCTCGCGCGGGCGAGTTCCTGCTGGCGCATACGAGAGCCACAGTCGCGGCCGTCGAGAGGCTCGCGTCGAAGTGGTTCTGATACAGTGAACGGCATGGACGTCTACCCGGCAGGGGAGTTCGTCCTTCCGATATTCCCCTTGCCCAACCTCGTGTTTTTCCCGAGCACTCGACTGCCGCTGCATGTGTTTGAGCCGCGCTACCGGCAGATGATCAAGGACGCGCTGCAGGCAGACAAACGCTTCGGCATCGTGCTGCTGCGACCGGGTTGGGAGAAGGACTACTTCGGAGCGCCGGCTGTCCATCAGTGGGGCACGGTCGGCTCGATCGAGCAGGCGGTGCCGCTCGACGACGGACGGTTCAACATCCTCGTCCACGGCGACGTGCGGTTCCGGATCGTCGACGAAGTCGGCCGCGAGCCGTACCGCGTCGCGCGCGTCGTCGCGCAACCGGAGGCGCTGCGCACGGCCGATGAGGCGTACGCGCAGCGCGAATGGCTCGCCGATCTGGCGCGGCAGTACCTGAAGTACCTGCCCGATCAGATGGCCGTGCCGGAGATCGAGACCGTCGGCCTCGACGCCCTGACGAACGCGCTGATCATGTCGTTGAACCTTGAAGTCGAGGAGAAGCAGAAGCTGCTCGAGGTCGACGATCTCATCAAACGCGCCGACATGATCGGAACCGAGCTTGAGAATCGCGTCGAGAGCCTGCGCTTCCTGGCACCGTATCGGCGCGCCAACGATCCGTCGAAAAACTGAATGGGGTCAGGTCTGTAGTTTCCAGTTTTTTCTCCGGAGTGTAGAAAGAACCAATAGGTGTAGAAAAAACTGGAAACTACAGACCTGACCCCATTCACTTCACGACCGTGAAGGCGTGCTCGCCGGCGATGTTCTCGCCCCAGTAGCTCACGACGCGGTACTTCCCCGGCTTCAGCTTCTTTCCCGACCACGCGAACGTCGCGGTGTTCTGGCCGAGGAGCTCTTTTTTGTCCTCGTGGATTTGCTTGTTTTTCGCGTCGTACCAGCGGGTGGCAAGCTCGACGCCTTTCGGCGCGTCGCGCAGCGTGACGGTCACGTACATCGGCTCGCCGCTCTTGAATGTGTCCTTGTCCGCCGTGACCTTGCCGTCCGCCCCCACCGCCCCGCCCAGGTGCGACTGCACGAGAGACTCGGCGGCGTTGAGGTCGAGGACCTGGTTCACTTTCGCCTTCGACAGGTTCTGCGGAGCGGCGCGCGGCGGCGGGGCCGGGGTCTGCGACTCCTGGCGCTGACACGACACGACGATCAGCGCGCATGCTGCGTAAATCAGTGAGATGGAGCGCATCTTCGGCATTGCGTTAGTTTGCCTCATTTCGGCCGGCGCCGCCGAGGCGAGGCAGGCGATCGTCCGCCGCGAGGCGTTCGATGCGCGGAGCATCCTCTGGATCGCCGCGCACCCCGACGACGAGACGCTCATCGCTCCGCTCCTCGGCCGCCTTTGTGTCGAGGGAACATCGCAGTGCTCGCTGCTGGTGGCGACGCGCGGCGAGAACGGTGGTTGCGCGCTCCCTGGCGGCTGCGTGGACCTCGGCGCGATCCGCGAGCAGGAGATGCGCGCTGCGGCGGCGGCGTTCCGCGCGGCGATCACGCAATGGAGACTTCCCGACGTGATGAGCGACGTCGCCGCGACGTGGAGCGCTGAGGCGACGATTGCCGCGATCGCCGGCTTCATCGCTTCAGCGCAGCCGACCGTCATTGTCACGTTCGATCCGAACCACGGCAGCACGTGCCATCCCGCGCATCGCGCCATCGGCGCCATGGTCATCGAGGCGGCGCGCCGGCTCGGCGGCGTGGCACCGGCGGTATTCGTCGTGGAAACACGTGCGATTCCGGCCGGCTCCGGCTTCGAGTTCGAGAACGCAATGAAGCAGTCGATCGCCGTCGACGCGCGCGCGACCTGGCATTACCTCGTCGACGATGCAACGATTCATGCCAGTCAGTTCACGCCGGACAATGTCGCCGCTCTCGCGTCGACTCCGGAGGGCCAGCGCGTCGTCTTCATCGCGTCCGCGACGGCGATCATGGGCGCCGACTACCTCGCACCTTGCGAGTGATCCGCGCATCATTAGAATGCGCGCCGTGCCCCCGGACGCGCTTCCGTATCGCGATTTCCCCTATCCGCTGAACGTGTTCATGCATGTCCTGACGCAGGAGGAAGGCGGCGTTTCGCATCTGCACTACGGCTTGTTCGAACGGCCAGACGAGCCGATTCGCGACGCGCAGGAGCACTCGACCGAGCTGCTCGTGAACTCCCTCCCCCCGCCGCCCGCCCGCGTCCTCGAGGTCGGCGCAGGCCTCGGCACGACGCTGGCGCGGCTGACGCGGCTCGGCTACGACGTCGTCGGAATCACGCCCGACGAGAAACAGATCGCGATGGTGCGCGAACGATACGGCGACGCCGTGCGCATCGAGCAGATCGCCTTCGAAGATTTTCCGCCGCGGCCGGTGCGCGTCGTCGTCTTCCAGGAGTCGTCGCAGTACATCGACGCGACGGTCCTCTTCGCGAAAGCGGCGAAGATCACCGAAGAAGTCATCGTCATCGACGAGTTCGCGACGCGGAGCGGTGGCACGCTTCACCGTCTCGACGGTTTTCTTCGCGCCGCATCCGGGGCCGGGTTCACGCTGCTCGACCACATCGATTTATCGTCGAAGGCGGCGCCGACGGTCGACTACTTCATCGAGCGACTGCCGCGCTATCGCGGCGCGCTCATCTCCGACCTCGGACTCACCTCCGACCAGATCGATGAGCTGATCGCCAGCGGCGCGCGCTATCGCGAGCAGTACGCAACCGGCGGGTACGTGTACCGGCTCCTGCGGTTCTGCCGATGACGCGCGTCCCGCCGCTCCGCATCGCTTACGTGCTCGAAGACACCGGCCTCGCCGGCGGAACGCGCGTTGCCGTCGCGCAAGCGGATGCGCTCGTCGATCGCGGACACGAAGCGACGCTGATCACAAAGGGAGAGGCGTTGACGTGGCGCGACTCGAAAGCGCGCTGGCAGTTCGTCTCGTCGCTCGACGAGATCGACCCGACGGCGTTCGACTTCGTGATCGGAACGTTCTGGTCGACGCTCTCCGCAGTTCAGGAAATCGCCGGGCGGCGCGGCATTCATCTGTGCCAGGGCTACGAAGGCGCGTTCACCGCGTACCAGTCGCTCAAGGCGCAGATCGACACCGCGTACCGTTTGCCGCTGCCGAAGATCACCGTCTCGCCGCACCTCGTGCAGATCTGTCGCGAGTTTTTCGACGACGCGACGTACATTGGCCAGATCGTCGATGACGTGTTTTTTCGCGAGCCGGCCTTTCGCCAGTCGCGTCCTCGCGTCCTGCTCGCCGGCCCGATGCAGGCGGACTTCAAAGGCATCGACATCGGATACGACGCGGTCCGGCGCGCGCGCGCTTCGGGCGCGGCATTCGATCTCGTCCGTGTTTCGCAGTGGCCTGCCGTCGAAGACGAGCCGACGGAGCTGGCGGCCGAGTTTCACGTCGGCCTGTCGACGCCCGACATGGCTCGCCTCATCGCCAGCTGCGACATCGTCCTCGGATCCAGCCGGCATCAGGAAGGATTCGGACTGCCGCCGGCGGAAGGAATGGCATCCGGTCTCGCGGCAGTGCTGTCGGCCATCCCGTCGTTTCTCTCGTTCGACGGCGCGCGCGACTACGCGCTCTTCGCGCCTGAGGAGGACGCGAACGCGATGGGCGAGGCTCTGGCGCGGCTCGTGACTGACAACCCTCTCCGGCGGCTCGTTGCGCTTCGCGGCCGCAGCGTGGTCGAACAGTTCCGCGCACACCACACCGGTCTCAGGCTCGAGCGCTACTTTCTGCAGCGACGCGCACGATAAGATGCGCTGCTCCGATGCCGGTCGCGATCCTGTTCCCGCGCTACGATCACCCGGCCATCGAGGAGCGCTACGCGAGCTGGCAGTCGGAGATGCTGCTGCACCGTCAGGCCGACGAACTACACCACTACGACTTCGACGAGAGCGCGCGCCACGCCGTTCTGGACATCCAGGCGGAGCACGTCTTCGTCGCGACCGATCCGTTGGTCTTACCTGCGCCCGATCTCGTCGAGCGCCTCGGCCGGCTGCTTTCGACGACCGGAAGCTTTGCCGTCGTTCCTTCCACGAATGAACCTGAGCACGCGCGACAAGCGGCCGGGATCGCGCCGTACATCACGCTGCGCGAGCTCGAGAACGAAGCTTCAGGGATGCGCGAGCAGCAGCCCGCGACCGAGCAGGTCGTCTGGGACGGCGCCGATCCGGGCGCGTACCTCTGCGCGACGGCAAGTCTCGCCGACATCAAGGAACCGCTCGGGCGCGTGCTCGCCGGCAAGCAGGTCACGATCTCGCGAGGCGATTTCATTCATCGATGGGCATCGCTGCGCGGCCAGCGCCGCGACGATCTTCTCGAGCGCATCACTCTCGACGCGAAATCGGTGCTCGAGTTCGGCTGCGGCGAGGGCGCTCTCGGCGAAGCGCTGAAGAAGCGGCAGAAGTGCCGCGTCGTCGGCATCGAGCTCGATCGACGGGCGGCCGCGATCGCGCGCAAGCGGCTCGACGACGTTTACCAGGGCGACGTCCTCGAAATCGTCTCGCTCATTCACGAGGAGTTCGACTGGATCATCGGCGGCGACATCGTCGAACATCTCACCGAGCCGTGGTCCTTTCTGGCCGAGCTGCGGCGGATCTCGAAGCCCGACGGTCGCCTGCTTCTCAGTCTGCCGAACATTGCGAACGCGTCGATCATCGGCGATCTGCTGCAGGGCCGTTTCGATTACGTCTACATGGGACTCACGTGCGTCGGGCATCTCCGTTTCTTCACGCGCAGGACGATCGAAGACATGCTGGCGATCGCCGGCTGGTCCGTCGAGTCGATCGAGCCGCAGACACTGCTTGCGACGACCGGCCACAGCGAGCTCCTCGCGCGGCTCGAGGCGGCGTCGATCCCGTTCTCGCGCGACGATCTGCAGCCGACCGGCTACTACGTGATCGCGCGAAATCATCGATGAGCGTGCGCGAGTGGTATTTGTTCTTGCGTCAGCAGCGGAGCCTGCGTGCGCTTCAGAATGCGTACTACGACGCCGGGCAGCCGAACGAGGCCGTGATCGCGGAGTACTTCCGCGCACTGGAAGCCGCGCGAACGCAGCAGATGGCGATCGCGAGCTCCGGCGAGCAGTTCCCTCGCCGCGTTCACCTCGGATCGGGTGATCACTGGATCGCCGGCTGGATCAACATCGACTTCGACGCAACCAAACCACTCGACGTGGTGGCCGACCTGCGCCGCGATTTTCCGCTGCGCACGGCATCGGTCGACCTGCTGCACTCCGAAGATTTTCTCGAGCATCTCGACGAGAGCGACGGCCGCGCCGTGCTGCGCGAGTGTCATCGCGTACTCCGCGCGGGCGGCGTCATGCGACTGCTCACTCCCGACCTGCGCGCGCTGATCGACGAGGTTTACATCCGCCGGGATCCGCGGCATCTCCGCTGGTGCGGCACGTATCTCGACGCGCGCGGGCCATGCTCCGCGCTCAACATGCACATGCGCATGAACGGCGAGCATCGATTCATCTACGACGAGGAGCAGCTGACGACGCTGCTCCGCGACACCGGCTTCGACGTTCGCCGCGCCCGCTACAACTGGTCGATCGTGCCGGAACTTCGATTCCTCGACCTGCGCGACTTCGGACTCAATCTCTTTCTCGAGTGCCTGAAGCGATGAAGATCGCCTATCTGCTCGAAGACACGGCCATCAGCGCGACGGCGCACATCGTTCTCGCGCAGACCGACGCACTCATCGCGCGCGGTCACGAGGTGCGCATCGTGACGCCGGGGCTGCCGCTCACGTGGCGCAGCTCGCGCGCGGAGTGGATCTACGTCGACGAACTGAGCGGGTATGCTCCGCGAGACGCCGAGGTGGTCGTGAACGCGACATCCGAGGTCGTGCAGAAGAATCCGATCGTCGACGACGAGTTTTTCCGCGATCGCTGGCCGCGTGAAAACGAACCGCTGCGCGTGCTGCTCGCGGGCGGATCGCAACTCGAAGAGAAAGGGATCGGCGAAGGCTACGGAGCCGCAGCGCACGCGCGCTGGTTTCATCAGACGCTCGAGCTCATCCGAGTCTCCCCGTGGGCGCCGTCGCGCGAAGAGCCGCTCGATGCGGTGCAGGAGTTTCACGTGGCCCTGGCCGATCGCGAGATGACGCGTCTCGTCCATTCATGCGACATCCTCGTCGCGCCGAACCGGCGCGAGGATCCGCTGTCGCT
>DASWBH010000077.1:0-2881 GCA_036390755.1 Thermoanaerobaculia bacterium | reverse complement strand
CGGCGGAAGTTGTTTGCTGACGGCCGGCGCGAGATTGTCCGGCAGCAGCAGGTCGATCCGCGTCAGCTGACCGCGCATGCCGAAGCTCGCTTGCGCCGCCGAGATATCGCAGACCGCGATGCTTCCGTTGAACGCAGTCGCCGGTCCGTGCGCCTCGAGAATCCCGCGCACGACCATGCGCGCGGCGCGGCCGCCGAACTCGAGGACGATCGGATCGCCGATCCGGAATCCGTTCTCCGCTGCGAATGGCGCCGGCAGGATGACCGAGTCGTAGCGGAACAGCTCGAGGTACTCGGTGGCCGCCGACCTGGCCGTCGCGGTCGACGACGTCAGCACCGTCGCATAGCGGTAGTCGCGGAAATGCAGATCGGAGAGCAGATCGACAGCGAGCAGCCGGATCGGGAGTTGCGACCGCTGCACGATGCCCTCGACGTCGATCACCGGCGCGAAGCGGCCGTTGTGCCCCCAAAGCCACTGGAGGCGCAGCAACAGGTTCTCGTCGAGTACTCCCGCGTCCGCGACGATCTGGTAATTCGCGCGCCCGGCGACCGCGTCGACCGACTCGCGGAACGCGCGCAGCGCGCTCTGGTTCGCGAGCTGGATGGCGACGATCACCGCCACTCCGACGGCAATGCCCAGGACCGTGAGCGACGTGCGGAGCTTTTCGTGCAGCAGCGGACGCAACACGAGCGCGCGGAGGATCATCGCCGCACCTGGCCGTCGACGATCTGCACGATGTAGTCGCCGAACGATGCCGCGCGGTCGGAGTGCGTGGCCATCACGATGGTCGGCCGGTGCTTCTCGTGAACCGCCCGGATCAAATCGAGGATGTGCGTGCCGTTCTTCGAGTCGAGGTTGCCCGTCGGCTCATCGGCGAGAACGAGCGGCGGCCGGTGAATGATCGCGCGTGCGATCGCCACGCGTTGCATTTCGCCGCCGGAAAGCTCGTTCGGATAGTGTTTCGCGCGAGCGGTCAAGCCGACGTCCTCGAGCGCCGCGGCCGTGCGCTCCTCGAGCTCCTTCTTCGGAGTGGCGGCGAGCGAAAGCGGAAAGCCGACATTCTCCGCCACGTTCAGCGTCGGAAGCAGATTGAAGAACTGGAAGACGAAGCCGATGCTCGTGCGCCGCAACTGCGTGAGCTGCGCCTCGCTGAGCGCCGACGTCTCGACATCGCCGAGGAACACGCGGCCGCGAGTGGGCCGATCGACGGCGCCGATCAGGTTGAGCAGCGTCGACTTCCCGCTCCCTGACGCACCCATGAGCACGGCGAAGTCGCCCGATGCGATCTCCAGCGAGACATCGTCCAGAACGTGGACAGCCGCCGATGTCTCGCCGCCCGCGTAGTCGTGGCCGACGTGCTGGAGCGAAACGCGCACGCGGCGGAGTTTATGGGGTCAGGTCTGTAGTCTTCAGTTTTTTCTACTCGCCGTAGAAAAAACTGGAGACTACAGACCTGACCCCCAATCACCGGCACGAACGCTGCAGTCTTGGAATCATGTGACCGGCCGCTTTGACGGCACTGGCGCCGGCGAGTACGCTCGCGCCGCTGAAGGAGGTCACCATGGACGAAAAGACCGGGACGACTGGCGGAAACGGATCAGATACGGACACGGAGAGCTCGCGCTTCGGGCGCGCGCGCGATTACGTCGGCGACAAGTACAACGAGATGCGCGAGCGGGTCGACGACGTCGACTTCGGCGCGATTACCGACCAGGTCCGCAGCTATGTCCAGTCGAATCCAGGGAAGGCACTTCTGATGTCAATCGGCGTCGGATTCGTCATCGGCCTCCTGCTCCGGGGCAGTGACGACGACGAGGAGGATTAGTACGGATGGCAACTCGCAGGAATGACCACGAACGCTCCGCGGCCGGACTCGACTTCGATTCGCCGTTCCGTGAGCGCGCCGCATCGATCGGCGCAGCGATGGCTGAAGGTGGTCCGAGGGCGCTGTTCGATGAGCTGGAGAATCTGCTGCCGGAGGAGTGGCGCGATCAGATCCGCGCCTTCCCGATCGCGGCGATGCTCCTCGGCCTCGGAGTCGGCGTCTGGCTCGGAATGAAGAAGAGTGAAGAGCTCATCGCGGCCGGGACGTCGATGATCTCCGCGGCCACGCTGGCCAACGTCGCCAAAGTCATGGACCGCGGCCGCGGCGGCAACGCCTGACACTTGCGTTGTCCGCAATGGATTCCGCACAATGAGTGCGGATGCATTTTCCGCTGCCCTTTCCGGAGAACACGCATCACTACCTCCAGTCGCTCGCGGCCGAGGTGCATCGGACGTACTTTTTGAAATACCCGCCACTGCCGGTGAGGTGGGGCCATCAGATCTCACGGAAACGCCGTCGCAGCATCCGCCTCGGCTCCTATAACCATCACACAAGCGAGATCCGCATTCATCCTCTCCTGAACGCGCCGCACATTCCCGCGTTCTTCATCCAGTCGATCATCCACCACGAGTACCTGCACCACATCCTCGGCGGGAATCACAACCGGCGCTTCCACGCGCACGAGCGGCACTTCCGCTATCACCGCGAAGCGCAGGAGTGGATCCGCCGCAATCTCTTCATGCTCCTCGGACGCAGGCGAAGCGAGATGCAGCGAAGCGTTCCGACGCCGGATGCGCCGCCGCCGCAGATGGCCTTGTTCTAGACCCCCATCGGAAACGTGAGGTTGTACACGTATCGTCCTCGCGCGACGGACAGCACGATGGACGAGCGATCGGACGATCGCATGAGCTGATCGTTCAGCTCGCGCGTCGAGTGCACTTCGTTTCCGTTCACCCCGACGATGATGTCGCCGCGCGCCAACCCGATCTGGTCGCTGCGCGAGCCGCTGATCACGTCGTCGATGATCACGTTGCGCGAATCATCGGCGGCGCGCAG
>DASWBH010000076.1:0-3769 GCA_036390755.1 Thermoanaerobaculia bacterium | reverse complement strand
CAGCCACCGCTGCATCAGCAACCCGGCGAAGAAGAACGCCGCGAAGATGAGCGGCGGCGGCAAGTGAACTGCCGGATGGTCGATGCGCTCGTTCACTCCACAGATGGTAGACGCAGTGGAACACACGTGGAGTTTCGCGCTTCAGCGCGTCGGCGGCCGGCCGCTCCGTGCGAGTTGCGCGAGGCGCGACGCAGTCTCCGCAACGGCTGGCGGTACGTTGGCTCTGACATAGAGCGCGTGAGCTTCTTCCCAGAGACGTGTCGCGTCAGCGACCGCTCCCGCGCTGTGCTTGAGCAGCGCAAGACTGCGAATGGCGTTTGCGAGCTCGAGCGGTGTCGTCTGTTCGCTTCGATAGATCGCCAGAGCTTCGACGAAGAGCGGCTCGGCGGCATCAGGACGCCCGAGCTGCACTTCGACATCGCCGAGGTGACGGACGGTGTGCGCGAGAAGAAGTCGGTCGCTGAGACCTCGGCAGATTTCGACGGCGTCCGTGTAATCGCGCTTCGCCTCATCAAAGCGGCCTTCGCGCCGCGCCTGCTCGGCGCGCTGCTTCAGTTCGCGCACGCGCTCGTCCGCTGATCCGCGCGGCGGGTGCGCGTCTCGCTGCAGGGCCTCGTCGATCCAGGCGCGCCCGGTGAACCAGTCGTCGCTGACGCGCGCCCCCGCCGCGACGAGCAGCTCGATCGTCACGCGATGGCGCGCGCGCGACTCGTGAATCGCCGACCAGACTGCCTGACCTAGCACAGTTCCGCCATACGCGTTCGTCGCCTCGAGAGGAGCGTTGCGCGCGAGCAGAAGCTCGACGATGTCGACGGCCGCAGCATGAGCCGCCCAATGCAACGGCGTCATGCCGTTCGCGTCCGCAGCGCAGATATCCGCGCCGCGATCGAGCAGAAACTCGACGATGGCCGCGCGATCGAACTGACACGCATACCGGAATGCGCGCTGCATGTCGTCGGCCGGCGGAACCGCGTCGCGGAAGAAACTCTCGACAACGTCGAGTCGTCCCGCTCCCGCGGCTCCGGGCAGATCCAGCCGCGCTCCGCGGGCGGCGAGAAACTCCGCCGCTTCCACCCGTCCATTGGCGAGGCATGCGTTCACTGCCGTGGCCGGCCGGTGTTCGATGAATGCGCCCCGACCCAGCAGCAGTTCCATGAGCGCGATCTGTACGCCGGCGCGCTCGGGATGCACGCTCGTCGCGACGAGCATCAGCGTCGTCGACCTGCCGCCGTAGGCATCGGACTCGGCGTTCACACCGGCACCTTCGTCGAGAAGCAACGTCGCGACGTCGACGATATTCGGCGGCGTCCTCTGACGGAAATCTTCGACTCCGTTTGCCGATGCGTAGTGCAGCAGCGTCGAGTGATGTTCTCGTGTCGACCGCGCATGAACGAGCTCGGGATGATCGCTGAGCAGCCGCCTCAACGCCGCAATGTCGCCGCCGACGACCGCGTCCACAGCAGCTTCGAAGAGCGCGTCCGGCGAATTCCTGCGGCCGAGCGATTCGACATGGCCCGCGAACTTCGGCCAGCTCTCGAAACCGTGAGCGCGCGCGATGAAGAGCTGCGCGTCGGTGAGCTGTTCGATGTTCGCGTCGCGAAGCCGGCGCTCAATGCGCTCGCGCAGTTCGCTCTCGATCTGCCAGTGTGAAATCGGCACCGCATCGCCGGACCGGCACGCCTTCAACAGCTTTTTCGCCTGTTTCCTGTAGTGCTCGAGGCTGGGGTGCGGCGGCAGAGGGATCGCGTCGGACATACGAAGCTCCTTTCGTCATCGCCCGGAGTCCGCACGATCGGGCCGAAAGAAGTTCGTACCGCCGAGAGCAGATTGAGTGGGTGGGCACGGCCCTTTCCGCGGACTGGATGCGCCCCATGCGCTTCGCGGAATTCTACGCGAAAGCGCGGAACGCGCCGCTAAACGTGCGACCGCGGATTCGGACCGCGGCCGCACGGCCCCCCTAGCCGCCTCGGACTACGGTTTCGGGGGCGAGAGGTAATCGCCGTTGGAGACGACGTGGTGCAGCGCGCGGACGACGATCTGCTTGAACCGTCCGAAGAATCCGCGGTCCATGAATCCGCCGTCGAGGCTCGCGGCATACGTCGGTGCTGCGGTGAATACGACGAGAATGAGAATGAGAAAAGCGGTGGCACGGCGCATAGAAGTTCCCTCCTCGCGACGCTCGCGCGTCGCGGTTGTTGTGGAGGGGCGCGCGCCCCGGTGTTGCGCTAAAGAGTGACCGGCAGGGGCGAATTGCTACCCTGCCGGCGAAAATTTTTTTTTGAGGGGGATTTACTCGGGGAGCGGAAGGAAGACGCGGGCGGGATCGGCGCGGAGCTGTTCGAGGTAGGCGCGAACGTACCGGATCGACAACTGCGGCTCGGGATGCAGAGGCAGCAGATCGCGGAGATACCCGAGCGCGAGGAGGCCGCGGTCGTTCAGACCGGCTGCACGGCACTCCGCGAGCACGGTCTCGGTGAGGCGGAGCGCGTCGTCGCGGTGATTCTTCGCCACCAGCGCCTCGACGATGTCGAGCGCGGACACGCTCGCTTCGTCGATCATCCCGAGCTCGGAGAAGCGTTGCCGTACGCGCCCGAACAGCTCGACGGCGTCGTCGAACTCGCCACGCTGCATCGCCAGCCTTCCCAGCGCTCCGTCCGTTCGCGCGACTTCGCCCGGCATGGACAGGCGCAGGAACAGCTCGCGCGCTTTCGTCAGCTCGCGTGCGGCCGTGTCGAGGTCGTTGATGTCGGTACAGAGCTGGCCGAGGTTGTTGTGGATCGAGGCGATGGTGTGGGCGTCGGCGTGATGCTCGGCCCGACTGAGCGCTTCCTCGTATCCGGCCCTGGCGCGCATCAAATCGCCGCGCCGGTGGTAAATCATCGCGCGGAGCAGCGCACCCTGAACGAGCCGGCGATGGTCGTGGTACGCGACGAACTCCGGCGCCGTCGCGGTGATGAGCTCGAGCGCCTCATCGAACCGGCACGCTTCGCTGAACACCACCGCTCTCGCCAGGTCGACGATCGCAAGCTCGTGTGCCAGCGCGCCATACGACGCGTAGCTTCGGCGTGCTGCGTCGTAGGCGCGCAGAGCGGCGTCGTACTGACTCAGATACCGGTGCGCCGTGCCGAGCTCCTTCCACGCCTGCCCCTCGGCGAACGCAATCGCCAGTGGCGGATACGCTGTGGGCGAGATTCCGCTGACCGTCGCGACGGCAAACTGTGCGAGCGAACAGCTCAACTCCGGGTCCTGCTCGAGCGTTGTCGCGGCTTCGAGCGCAAGTTCCTGGACGAACCCCAGCGTTCGCCACGCGGGCGGGATCGGTTCATCCCAGGAGTCCTTCAACTTTGTCCGAAGCGATGCCACAAGAGGTCGGGCATCGCTGCGCTCGCGTTCGAGACGCTCGGCCACCGCTCGAAGGGCGTCAGGTGTTCCGCTCAAGAAGCCACTCCCTTTCCCCCGTACCGGTCATTCGCCTGCTGAAGACATCGCGAGACCAGTTTCTGTGCATACTTCGCCGACGTCTGCAGCTCTTCGGCGATCTCTGGAACGCTGTAGCCCTCGAGGTACCGCAAGCGCAGCGCGAGCTGACAGCGCGCCGTCAGGCACGCGAAGCACTCGCGTGCGACGAGCGCATCCGGCAGCTCGTCGATCAGGCGCATGGACGAAGGGTCGGGTTCGTCCGCGATCAGATCGCCCAGACCGACGGCGCGAGCGCGAGCGCGCGTGCGCAGATAGTAACGGGTGGCATTGCAGATCGCGCCGATCAGCC
>DASWBH010000075.1:0-5112 GCA_036390755.1 Thermoanaerobaculia bacterium | reverse complement strand
AGAACCTGCGAGGTCAGATCGACGACGACGTCCGGACGCACGCCGCCTTCCTTGATCGGCTTCAGATCGGGAAGCGTGTAGTGCGCGACGGTCATGTAGACGCCGCCCCCGCTCTGCAGCGGGATGAACCTCTGCACGATCGACTTGCCGTACGTGGTCACGCCGACAGTCTTGCCGCGGTTGTTGCCGTGAATCGCGGAGGCGAAGATCTCCGCGCCCGACGCCGTCGACGAGTCCGTGAGCACTTCGACATCGCCGTCGTACGCGGTCGCGCGGTCAGCCTGCCACTGCTTCTGATCGTAATGGCGGCCGACGAGGGAGGTGATCATTCCGCTCGTGAGCAGATCGTCTGCGGACTTGATCGCTTCCTCGACGTTGCCGCCGGCGTTGCCGCGCACGTCGACGATCAGCTTGCGGGTGCCGCTCTTGCGGACCTCCTCGAGCGCGCTGCGGAACTGCGCCTCGGTCCCGTTCTCGAAGTAGGGGATCCTGATCACCGCGACACCGCCGAAGCGCTCCGTAGTCACCGCGACCGGATGGAACGACGCCTGCTGGATCGTGAATTCGTCGCGCTTGGTCTGTCCGCCGCGCAGCACCTGGAGCTGCAAGGGCTTGTTCGCCCGGAGCGCGGTGCGCACCTGCCACACCGCCATCTTCTGCGTCGGCTGGCCGTCGACTTTCTCGATGAAGTCGCCGCGCTCGAGTCCCGCTTTCGCCGCCGGCGAACCGGCCACCGGCGCGATCACGTACGCGTACCCGAACCGCTTCGTCACCACTACGCCGATCCCGTTGTCCTCGGTATCGACGAAGGACTTGTACGCGGCCATCTTGTCCGGCGGGACGTAGTAGCTGAATTCATCGATCGCGTCGGTCACGCCCGAGAACGCGCCGTCCATCAGCTGATCGGACGACACCGCCTCGACGTAGTTGCTGCGCACCAGATCGAACACTTCCGAAAAAATGCTCAGGTAGCGATAGATGTTGTTCTTCTGTGTGGCCTGGCCGAACAGCGCGCCGCCGATGACAAAGACGAGCAGCGCGGCCGAGATGGCGAGGAATGCGATTTTCTTTTTGGTCATCAACGCAGCCATTTCTGAGGATCCTCCGGGCGGTTGTCCTGGCGGATCTCGAAGTAAAGGTAACCACCGCCCGCGTCTTCGCTCTCGCCGACACCTGCAATCGTCTGTCCAGTAGTGACGCGGTCGCCGGCCGAGACCACCGGCGCGACGACATTGCCGTAGAGCGAGAAAACGCGGTTTCCGTGGTCGAGAATGATCAAGTTACCGTAACCCTTGAACCACTGCGAGAAGAGAACTGTTCCCTGGAAAACGGCCTTGACCTCCGCTCGCTGCGGTGCCGAGATTTTGAGGCCGTTGTTCATCGTATACGTTGCAAACTTCGCGTTACGCTGCCGTCCGAAGCGCTCGATGACGGCCCCCTCGACCGGCCAGCCGAGCGTGCCGCGGTAGGTGCGGACGTCTGACGACGGCGGCTGCGCCGGGCCACGTTTCGATAGCAGGCCGACGAGGCGTTCGAGCCGGCGGGCCTTCTCCTCCAGTTCGGCGAGCTGCTGCTCCGAGCCGCTCTCCTGGGCGTGCAGGGCGGCGAGGACGCGCTGTTTTTCAGCGTAGTCGGCGGCGATCTCGCGCCGCCGCTGCTCGATCGCCTGCGTCAGCTGCGCGAGTTGCTGCTGCCGCTGCGCGAGCTCGCCACGGCGGACGTCGAGCTCGTGCTGCGTCGATTGAAAGCGGGTGATCATGCGCGAGTCGTGCGTCACGAGGAAGCTGAGCATGGAGAACGCCACCATCGGATCGTTGCGCTGATCGAGCGACATCAGGATCCGGAAGTACGTGAGGCCGCCGAGCTGGTACAGCGAGACGAGGCGCTTGCGCAGATGCTCTTTCTGATGACCGATGCGGACGATCAGGTCGACGATCTGCGCTTCGGTCTGCGCGCGCTCGGCGTCGACGCGTTGCCGCGTCTGCGTCGCGATCTCGAGCTCGCGCGAGTGGATGCCCAGCTCGAGGTCAGCCGCTTCGAGCTCGTGCTGTGCGTTCTGCGCCTGGCGATGAACGTCCTCCAGGCGCTGTTTGAGGCGCGCGATCTCGGCGCGGATGCGGTTGAGGTCAGCGTTGCTCGCCGCAGGCGCCTGCGCGAGAACGGGCATTGCCAGGATCAGCAGGACTGCAGGCCAGCGCTTACGCGGCGCCATACTCACCGAGCGCCTGCTTTGCGGCCTGCTGCTGCGCTTCCTTCTTCGACGAACCTTCGCCGCGCGTCGTGAGGCTGCCGACTTTCACCTCGACGACGAACGTCTTGTCGTGATCGGGTCCGACTTCCGCGACAACGCTGTACTCAGGCAGCGGCAGACCTTTGCCCTGCGCGAGCTCCTGCAGCGCGGTCTTGTAGTCCTGGAAGAGCAGGTCCTGCTCGTCGATCGAGCGGATGTCGCTGCTGAACGACTGCTCGATGAGTTGGCGCGCCGGGTCGATGCCGCCGTCTAGGTAAATCGCGGCGAGCAGTGCCTCAAACAAATTCGCGAGCAGCGAGTCCTTTTTTCGACCGCCTGTCTTCTCTTCGCCGATGCCGAGGAGCATGACCTCGCCCATGCCGAAGGCGCGCGCCTTTTCGGCGAGGCTCGTCGCGCTGACCAGATACGCCTTCATCTTCGAGAGCGCGCCTTCGTCGAGGTCGGGGAAGTGACGGAAGAGCATGTCGCCGATGACGAAGCCGAGGACCGAGTCGCCAAGAAATTCAAACGTCTCATTGTGGCGCACGTTTTCGTGACGCGCCTCGTGCGAGTAGGACTTGTGGGTGATGGCCCGCGTGAGCAAGTCGCGCCGCTTGAACGTGTAGCCGATCCGGCGCTCGAACTCGGGTAAATCCATAGTGCTTGGGGTCAGGTCTGTAGTTCCCAGTTTTTTCTTCACTACGTAGAAAAAACTGGGAACTACAGACCTGACCCCATTTTCTACCGAAGGGCAAACGGGACCACCGTCGCGTCGTGCGCCGAGGCGCCGGGCACCCGCAGCGTGAGCTGGTGCTCGCCGGGCGGGAGGGTGGGCGGGACGAAGTCGAGCACCAGCTTCGCCGTCCCGTCGGGACCGGTCGTTCGCGACGCGATCCTCACCAGCGTTTCCTGTCCGTCGATCGACGCGATGACGTTCACCTGCTCGGCCGGCACGTTGTCGACGTACAAGCCGACCCGCGTCGCGACGCCGGAGCGAAGCACCGGCGCAGCCCACGGCACGAGCGACGCGCCATCCATGAGGAACGGGTAGTCGCGCGGCACGCCCTGCCGGTCCGGCGGCTTCACCGGAACCCACGCGCCCGGCTGCTCGTCGATCGCCGATCCGCCGAGCACGAACGCCTGGTCGAAGGCGGGAACGTCGATCGTCGCGTCGTTGTAGCCATAGAGCGGCTGACTCCCGGCGCGCACGAGCGCACGCACGGAGTAGCGCCCGGGCGGCAGCATCAGCGTCTCGTACACGCGCACGCCACGCTGCAGACGATCGCGCAGCTTGTTGACGTCGAGCGCCATCGACTGGTGCACGAAGTCGCGCACGATGTTCTTCTCATCGAACGCGTAGATGAACACTTCGCTCTGGATGTGATTGGCCCGCGCGGCACGCATGACCATCGGCCCGTTGACCTCGACGATCACAGGCACCTGGGCACGGCCGTCGCGCCGCGGGAACGGCGTCGCCAGCATGCGCACTCCGAGGTCCGAGCTCGGAATCTGGTGCGTGATGATCTCGGCCGCGCTGAGCGTGCGCTCGATCTCGCTGCCGCCGACCGTGTTCTCGAAATAGCCGGCGCGATGGAGCGCGTGTGCCGACGGCACGTTCACCAGCTTCACCTTCAACTCGTGGAACTTGCCGGGCGAATTCGACGGCGCCTCGAATCCGAGGACGTACACGACTTCCTGGCTGCGCAGGAGGCGGCGGAAGTCTTCGTCGATGTTGTTCGTGTTCTTGAACACCATCCCGCCGGTGTCGTGCGTCAACAGGAACAGCGACTCGTTCGAGATCGCCGCCGGACGATGGTCCTGCAGCTCGGTCGACCCGCGCACGCCGCGGATGTCGATGGCGTGCAGCACGACATCGGAGCGACGGCAGACCTCGATCATGTTCTGCAGATCGCCGGCAGCCTGCGAGTTGCCGAAGCGGTTGTCGGTGTCGACGCGCCACGACGATCCCGACTCGATGAGCGTCTGTTCGTCGCGCGCGTCGGCGGACGACAGCTGCTCGCGGCCGTGAATCATTTTCGCGTCGAAACCTTCGCTCAGGATGATGACCTGCTTGCGACCCGGGACGCGGTTGAGGAGCCGCGCCACCTCCGTGTATGCGTCGAGCGTCCGCATCACGTACTGCCGCTGGATGTCGTTCGCGGCCCGCTCGATGTTGCGGCCGAAATCCCGCAGATCCTCGGCCAGGCGCTGCGCGTTCGGAGTGCCGCGCTGCTCGGCCAGATTGGCCTGCTCGCGCAGCTCGATCGACGAGAGAAGAAGCGGATCCGCGGGCTGGAACATCTTCGGCGCGCCGACCGCCTCGACCGCTGCGGAAACGAGCTTCATGTCGCTCGTGAACGACGTCAGCAGATGAAAGCCGGTCTCGGCGCTGAACCCCGCCACGCCGATGTGATCGCCGGTCACTCCGGCACTGTTCACAAAATTGCGCGCCGCTTCCCGTGCCCGCGCGAGCGTGCCCGGCGCGGAGTTGTTCAGATCGAACAGGAGCAGGAAATTGCGGCTGCCCGCGGCGGCGGCGAGACCGCTCTGTTTCTTCGCATTGGCCGATAGGTCGATCGCATCGAAATGCGTGATGGCGCGATGCTGGCCATTGTCGAGCAGTTCGAAGTTCGCGAGCGTCAGCCCTTTGACCGCGTCGCCGGCGCGGTCGACGACATTGACCGGCACCTCCACGAGCGTGACCTGGATGTGCTCGCCAGCCGTCGGAACCTGGGCACTGGTGGGCAAAACGAAAACAAAGAGAGCGAACAACACCACAGCAAATCTGCCTGGCACGGGCCCTCCGTCGCTATCTGAGGCCTCGGAGTCTATCACCGCACAGCTACTGCAGCGCGGCGAGCGCCTGCCGTGCCATGGCGATG
>DASWBH010000074.1:0-10535 GCA_036390755.1 Thermoanaerobaculia bacterium | reverse complement strand
GAGCCTCTCGAATGCCTCGGCCACATCGACGACGTCGAGCGGGTGATCGAGGAGCAGCGCATCGATCACGTTTTCGTCGCCCTGCCGCACGGCGCATCGCAGGCGCTGCTCGAACGCCTGACGCGAAGCGTGGTCTCGATTCACGTCGTTCCCGATCTGCTGCAGTTCATGGTGCTGCGATCGCGCGTCGAGGACATCGACGGCCTGCCGACCATCAACCTCTCCGAGACGCCGCTCGAAGGCTGGTCGCGATTCGTGAAGCGCGGGTTCGATCTGATCGTTGCGGCGGTCGCGCTGATCGTCCTCTCGCCGCTGATGGCGCTGATCGCGCTCGCGATCTGGCTCGAGGATAGCGGTCCCGTTTTTTACCGGCAGGTGCGGATGGGTCTCGATGGAAAGCCGTTCGACATCCTGAAGTTCCGGTCGATGCGCGTCGGCGCCGAGAAGGAGACCGGCGCGGTGTGGGCCGATCGCGATGACCCGCGGCGCACGAAAGTCGGCCGGCTCATTCGCGCGTGGTCCTTCGATGAGCTGCCTCAGCTCTGGAACGTGCTGATGGGCGACATGAGCGTCGTCGGTCCGCGGCCCGAGCGGCCGCAGTTCGTCGAGCAGTTCCGCGCCGAGTATTCGCACTACATGCTTCGCCACAAAGTGCGCGCGGGGATGACCGGATGGGCGCAGGTGCACGGCTGGCGCGGAAACACATCGATCCGCATGCGCATCGAGCACGACCTGTACTACATCGAGAACTGGTCGCTGATGCTCGATCTGAAGATCCTGTTCCTCACGCTGCTGCACGGGCTGCGTCACGAAAACGCCTACTGATGATCGAGTGAGTCGACCAGTCCGGTGATGACATCGAGCTGTGTCGCCGGGGATCGTTTTTCGCTGCGCACGAGGATGAAGCGCTGACCATCGGCGGTGACATCGAACTCGGGGTCGTAATCGCCTGCGAAAAGAGTGTGCGGCTTGCCGATGACCGGCTCGGGTCGAAGGGCCACATCGACGCCGACCATTTTGTCGCCGTTGCGGAAGAAGATCTCCCGGCCATCGCGGCGAAAGCGCGGCTTGGTGCCTCCATCCGTCGAGACCAGCCACTTCCTGCCGAGCTGTGGAAAAGCACTCAGGTAGATCTCAGGGCGCCCCGTCTCATCAGAGGCGAAGACAATCCAGTGCGCGTCGGGCGAGAGATCGACAGAGTCGGGTTGCGCTGTTCGGTGTGTGGTCAGGAATAGCTTCCGATCGTCCGGTCTCGCCAGATCGATCAGCCACGCATTGGAGACGCCGTCAAATACCAGCAGGGTGTTCTGGTTCGGCGCTGTCGCCGAGGGAAACATCCAGGACTGCCAGCCGTTTGCGTACGCACGTGGCCGCATGACTTGACGGGCCGGGTGGCTTCCATCGCTGGGAATCACGTACACGGTGAACGGCCCGCTCCGATTTGACGCGAAGAAGATTTGCTTCCCGTCGCGCGACCAAGTCGGGACGAGGTTTTGCGCCGTCGACGTCAGGCGCGTCCACGTTTCGCGTTTCAGATCGAAAAGCCACACGTCGTTCGACGCCGCGACCGCGACCTGCCGCCCATCGGGCGAAATCCGCGGCGTCGCGTAATCGCGGCGGAGGGTCGAGACCGGATCGGCCTTGCCGTTTCGATCGACCCAGACCAGTTCACTCGACACGGCCACGCGAGGCGCATAGACGAGCGTGCCATCGGCGGCGACATCGAAATACGCCAGGCCCATATGCGGATAGCTCGCGACGTCGCTCGCGATCGCCACGGGCGCGCCCGTCACAATGAGCTGCCGCGCGTCGAACGGCACGCTGAATAAGCTTCCTGATCGCCAATAGATGAGGTGACCGCGAGCGTACCGGCCACACGAGCCGCCGACCAGCACCACATGCGACCGGCCATCCTGCACCGAAGCAACAGCGATGCTGGCCTGATCGTAGTTTCCGCTCATGTCGCCGATCGTGTAGAGGAAGTGCTTGCCGTCCGGTAAGCCGCTGGGCCAGTAATCGGTCCGGTTGACAATGCCGCGTGTGAGCGGCTGTGGCGCGCCGCCGCTCGCAGCCACTTTGCGCAAAGGCGACCGCTGCGACGAGAACACGATCGTATCGTTCGCCAGCCACGTGGCTCCGCGAATAAGAGATTCCAGCTTGCAGATCAGAAGCGGCGGCCCGCCGGCGACGGCAATCTTCTTCAGTGCGCTTTCATTAAGATCGTCGTATCCGATCCAGTCGCCATCCGGCGAAAAAAACGGGTTCAGCGCGCTTTCAGTGCCGGGCAGTGGTTTGATCTCGCCCGTCTCCATACTGCGTAAATACAGCGTCGTGGTATCCGACAAGCGGTAGACGAGACGGCGTCCGTCCGCTGAAATCGCCGGCGCCCACTGCGCAGTCGCGTTCGGAGGCAGCGAAATGTCGAACCGTCGCAAAGGTTGGGCGGGCAGCCGCGGGTGGACGATGAGCCACGTCAAAACAACTGCGCTCGTTGTAGTGGCCACAACAGCGCCCACGGTTTTCCAGCCGAATCGAGTCGTTCGCTCGGAAAGTGGCGCAATGCCATCAGCGATCCATTTGAGCTGCAGTTTTACGTCATGGGCCGTTTGCACGCGCTCATCCGGATCTTTGTTGAGGCATGCGCGGATCAGCCGATCCAGCGCCGGGGGCGCGGACGGTGTCATGGGTTCCGGTTCATGCTCGAGAATCTCGGCGATCAGGGCCGGCTTGGTCAGAGCGGTGAAGGCAGCTTTGCCGGCGGTCATCTCGTATAGCAAGAGCCCAAGAGCGAAGATGTCGCTGCGCGCGTCGGCTGGTTTGTCATGGAACAGCTCCGGCGCCATGTACTGAATCGTGCCGAGGATCTTCCCCTCCTCCGTCATTTGCTCGAGAGTCGCTTCGGCGGCCGAAGCCTCGACGTGCTGCTTCGCGAGCCCGAAGTCGAGCAGCTTCACGCCCGATTTGGTGATTACGACGTTCGACGGCTTGAGATCGCGATGAATGATCCCCTGCCGATGTGCCTTGTTCAGAGCGTCGGCAATTTGAATTCCGTACTCGATCACCGCGGTCAGGGGCAGAGGACCATGCGCGATTCGCTGCGCCAGAGTCTTGCCCTCGCAATGCTCCATGACGAGATATTCGGGCCCCACGTCATAGAGCGCGCAGATGTGCGGATGATTGAGCGCAGAGATCGCTTTTGCTTCGCGCTCGAACCGCAAGCGCCGTTGGGCGTCTTTTGCGAACTCCGCCGGCAGAATCTTGATCGCTACAGTGCGACCGAGTCTCGTGTCACGCGCGCGATAGACCTCACCCATCCCGCCCGCGCCGATGGGGGCGAGGATCTCGTACGGCCCGAGCCGCACTCCGGACGCGACTTTCACAGGAGAGTCGCAGCATACGCTATTTCATCAACGCGCACTCTTGGTGCGGCGTCTTTTGAACCCAATTCTTTCTTGCGATCAGCGCCACGTGCTCGCCCGAATGGGGATCAGTGACATACAGGTTCCAGCGCGTGATGACGTAGATCGGCAGACCCAGCCGCTTCGATTCGGCGACGTCGCCATTCGACGGATGTTCAGCGAAAAGAGGATGCGTGTGAGCCAGCGCAACCGTCCCTGCGGGAATTCTCCCGTCGTAATGTTCGGAACGCGTATTTGCGGTGTGCGGCCAAAGCACACATGAGATGGCGCCGCTCGCATCCTGAACGATGAATGCGGCGACTTCTTGCTGATCCACAAGGCGCGCACCGCGGTTGGCGAGATCGCACAGAACCATCAGAACATCCGGGTGATCCATCGTCCGCCGGAACTCGAACGAATCGGCAAGGAGCTATGAGCAGCAGACCGTAAGAAGAAGAATGGCGATACGCACGCGAGGAACGTGCGTTGCGCCGCGCGATCAAGTCTTCCAGACTTCTTCTGAAGTGATTCCGCGTCAACGAATGGTCCGCGTGCTGCGCTCCGGACGCCGTACGTGCAGTTTCGCCGCGACGTCGCCAAAGAGAATCGCATCCCCGTCGTCCAGCTCGGCACGACGCGTTCGTTTTCCTCGAACGATCGTCCCGTTCTTGCTGCCCAGGTCCTCGAGAGTGGCGCGGTTGCCGGCGATGACGATGCGCGCATGACGGCGCGAAATTGACGGCGCCTCGATGCGAACCGCAACATCGCGGTCGCGACCGATGATGTTTTCGCCTTGCAGGAGATCGAATTCCTGGTCGGCGATCGCGAGTTGCCATTGCGTCCCGATCGCGCTCCGCTCCTCGTCGAAAGCGTCTGCCACGAAAGCGAATCCGAAGCCGTATACCGTTCGTACGATTGCCTGATCGGCGTCGCCGAGCGCGTGACGAATGTGATGCACGAGTTTGTGGAGGTTCGCTCGTCCGACGAACGTCGTGGGCCACACGCGGTCGGACAGCTCGTCCTGCCCAACAGCTTTTGGACGGTTTTCGATCAGGATCTGAAGGAAGTCCAGCGCCTTGGGCCGAAGCGGAATTTGCTGGTCGCCGCGCAGGAACTCGCGGCGATCCGAGTCGAAGATGAACTCGTTGAAGCGGACGCGCACGGGCCGAGTGTAACGCTCGTCTCCAGTTGACGACCCGCGACCTGCTAGCCGCGGCCTATAATCCGCGCCCGCCATGGGCAAGAACTCCGAGACCTATTTTCAACGCGCACAGGAAGTGATCCCCGGCGGCGTGAACTCGCCCGTGCGCGCATTTCGCGGTGTGGGCGGGACGCCGCCGTTCATCGAGCAGGCGCAGGGCTCGCGCATCTTCGACGCCGACAACCTCCAGTACATCGACTGCGTCGGCTCCTGGGGTCCCATGATCCTCGGCCACGGGCACCGCTACGTCGTCGAAGCGGTGAAGAAGGCGGCCACGCGCGGCTTCTCGTTCGGCGCGCCGACGTTCGGGGAAGTCGAGCTCGCCGAGATGGTCGTGCAGGCGATGCCGTCGATCGAGATGATCCGCCTCGTGAACTCCGGCACGGAAGCGACGATGAGCGCGCTGCGGCTGGCGCGCGCGGCAACCGGGCGCGCGAAGATCATGAAGTTCGACGGCGGCTACCACGGCCACGTCGACTCGCTGCTGGTGAAGGCGGGTTCAGGCCTGGCCACGTTCAATACGCCCGATTCGGCCGGCGTTCCGAAGCAACTCACCGAGCTCACCATCAGCGTTCCGTACAACAACCTCGACGCCGTCCGCGAGGCGATGACCGACGACATCGCCGCGATCATCGTCGAGCCGGTCGCGGGCAACATGGGCTGCGTCCCGCCGGCCGACGGATTCCTGAAAGGACTGCGCGAGATCTGCGACAGCAGCGGAGCGCTGCTGATCCTCGACGAAGTGATGACCGGATTCCGCGTCGCGTACAGCGGCGCTCAATCGATCTACGACGTGAAGCCGGACATCACCACGCTCGGAAAGATCATCGGCGGAGGCATGCCGATCGGCGCGTACGGCGGACGGAAAGATCTCATGCAGCTCGTCTCGCCCCTCGGGCCGATGTACCAGGCCGGAACGCTGTCGGGAAATCCCGTCGCGGTCGCGGCCGGGAAGGCGACGCTCGGAGTGTTGAAGAACTCTTCGATCTACTCGGACCTCGAAGAGCGCAGCGCCGAGTTCGAGGAAGGCGTGCGCGCCGCCGCGGAGAAACACGGCGTGCCGATCACGTTCAATCGCGTCGGCTCGATGTGGACGATCTTCTTCACGGAAGGGCCGGTCACCGACTTCGAGTCGGCGAACAAATCGAATCGCGACAAGTTCGCGCGCTTCTTCCACCTCATGCTCGACGACGGCGTCTACCTGCCGCCGTCGCAGCTCGAAGCGGCCTTCTTCTCCGCCGCGCACGCGAAGAAGGACATCCTGCAACTCATCGAGCGCGCCGACCGAGCCCTGAAGAAGGTGGCGTGGGAGTTTGAGAAGTAGGCAACCGGAAAAGTGTTAACCGTTAACCGTTAACCAAATCCCGCAACGGAGCGAGAATCTCGCGCTCTGCTGCCACGTGGAGCTCCTGGGCCCGTCGCCACGCAGCATCCGCGCGCGCCAGCAACTGCCCGCGTCGTTTCGGATCGCCCAGGCCCGCCAGGTTGATGCACACGTTCTGGTACGCGCCGGCGGCGCCCGCGCGCGCGACCTGCGCGCCGACGCCCGCGTCCGAGAGCGACGCCTGCAGTCCGATGCGTCCCACCTCGCGGCACAACTCGATCACCTCGGGACACTTCTCGAGGACGCCCAGGGGGACTTCCGTCGCGCCGACGGTGGCCTCGGCGATCGCTGCGTCGCGCGCCGGATCGTCTTTCGGCAGACGCATCGCTTCGAGCAGCGCGTCGAATGCCGCGGTGTCGGCGTCGGCGGCGGCGAGCAGCTCATCCTTCAGTCGCTGCGCGCGCACGGCGATGCGATCGAGATCCTCGTGCTTCGCTTCGAACCCTTTTTTCGTGTGCGACAGCACCGCCACCATGGCCGCGAGTCCGGCGCCCATCGACGCGGCGAGGGCCGAGACCGAACCTCCGCCGGGAGCAGGGGAGTCGCTCGACAGCTCGTCGACGAACGCGCGCACGCTCATCGCAGCGAGCGGCGGGTTCTTCGCCATCCGGTACTCGATGACGCGCTCGTGCGGATCGAACGGCTTGACCTCGTTCAATCCCAGGGTGCGGATGGCGGTGTGGATCAGCGAGGACTCCGGGACGCCGGTGGGCCGTCCCATCCTGCGCAGGTAATACCGCGCCGCATCGATCAGCACCTGTCGCGGCACGAGGCCGACGATTTCCGATCCGGTCACGCGGAGCCCGCGCTCGCGCGCGCGCTCCTCGGCCGTGTCGAACACGACGTGCAGCGGCGTGACGTCGAGGTCGGTCAGGTTGACCGAAACCTGTGCACATCCGAACTCCGGGATCACCCACCCGACCGCCTTCACGCTCTTGAGCAGTCCCGGCTCCCACACCGGTTCGCCTTTCGCGTCGAGGATCGGGTTGCCCTGCTCATCGCGCTTCATGCGGCCGCGCTCGCGGATGTCGAAGGCGACGCGCGTGGCCAGGCGCTTGTCGAGCGTGTTGAGATTCACGTTGTAGGCGACGAGGAACTTCCGCGCGCCGATGATCGTCGCCCCCGACTTCGGCACGAACTCGCAGGGACCGTAGTCGGGTTTCCAGCGCGGATCGGTGAGCCTGCGCGCGCAGGCCTCGTACTCGCCTTCGCGGACGTCGGCGAGGTTGCGCCGGTGCGGTGCAGTGCACGCGTGCTCGTACAGGAAAACGGGGATGAAGAGCTCTTTCCCGACGCGTTCGCCGAGGCGGCGGGCGAGCTCGACGCAGTCGTCCATGGTGACGCCGGCGACGGGGACGAACGGCACGACGTCCACCGCGCCGAGGCGCGGATGCGCGCCGCGATGCGTGGTCATGTCGATCAGCGCGACGCCTGTCTTGACGACGCGGAACGCGCCTTCGAGCACCGCTTCGGGATCGCCGACGAAGGTGATGACCGTGCGGTTCGTGTCCGCGCCCGGGTCCACGTTCAGCAGCGTGACGCCCGGCACGCTCGCCGCCGCGTTCGCCACCGCGTTGTAGACCTCAGGCCGCCGCCCTTCGGAAATGTTCGGAACGCACTCAACGAGCTTCATGCCGCGCGAATTATGCCCTCTCCCGCGTGCGGGAGAGGGTGGCGCGAAGCGCTGGGTGAGGGCCCCTCATCCGCCGCTTCGCGGCACCTTCTCCCCGCTCGCGGGGCGAAGGAGGATCACGTATCCATCCGTTCGCGCACCGACAGCCACGACCCGATCCACCCGGCCAGCACGCCGCCGGCGATCAACGCCGTCACCTTCTGCCACGGCAGGAACGTCGTGAAGAGGAATCCGAACAGCAGCGAGTTGGCCGGCGCAAGCGTTTGCCGCGCTGCCGAGAACGCGGCGAAGAGCAGCCCCACCGCGAGCAGCGCGCCGAGGAGGCCCTGCAGGATCCCTTCGAACAGAAACGGACCGCGGATGATGCGCTCGGTCGCGCCGACGAGCCGCATGATGTCGATCTCCTCGCGATACATCATCATCGTCAGCCGGATGACGTTCGCGATCGTGAACGCCGCCGCGATCGCCAGGATCCCGCCGGCGACGATCCCGGCCAGGTTGATGATCCCGACCATCCGCCGCAGTTTGGCCAGCCATTCCCAGTCGAACTGCACCTGCTCGATCGCCGGCATCGCCCGCAACTGCGCCATCTCGTGTTCGAAGGTGCGCGACTGAATCGTCTGCGGCGTGACGTCGATTTCGAACGACGGCGGGAACGGATTCTCGTCGAGCTGCGTGACGAGCTCGGAGACGTTCGCGAAGTCGTCCTTGAATCGCTTCAGCGCCTGTTCGCGCGACACGAACCGGTGCTTCCGCAGATCGGCGTGCGCGGTCAGGTAGTGCTCGACGGCTGCAATCTGCGCCGGCGTGGAGTCGGGATCGAAGTAGATGTTGACGCGCGACGTTCCCTGCCACCGGAGCACCGCCTGCTGCAGATTCTCTGCGACCAGCAGGAATGCGCCGAGGATGAGCAGCGACATCGCGATCATGGAGATGGCGACGAAGCTCGTCCGCTTCGACGACCAGATGCGCCGGATCGCCTCGCGGAAGAAATACGCGCTGGTGGTCGAGGGGACTTCCGGCTCGTCGAGATGCCTGAACTCGCGAGCCATTGCTCAGGACGACGCGATGCCGAACAGAGAGTCCGGCCGCTGCGGCCGTTCCGGCGCGGCGATCTTCTCGTCGGTGACGCGGCCGTGATCGAGCGCGATGACGCGCCGGCCGCTGCTCCGGATCAGCTCGCGGTCGTGTGTCGCCAGCAACACCGTCGACCCTCGCAGATTCGCCTCCGCGAAAATCTGCACGACTTCCTGCGACAGGTCGGGATCGAGATTTCCCGTCGGCTCGTCGCCGATCAGGACGAGCGGATCGTTGATGAGCGCACGTGCAATCGCGACGCGCTGCTGCTCGCCGCCGGAAAGCTGCAGCGGATAGGAGTTCAGCTTCTGATGCAGATTGACCGCGCGGAGCGCCGCGTACGCCCTGCGTTTGTGCTCCTTCGGCGAGACGTTCAGGACAGTGAGGATGAACGACAGGTTCTCGAAGACGGTCATCCGCTCGATGAGCTTGAAGTCCTGGAACACCATCCCGATCTCTCGGCGAAAGAAGGGGAGATGTTTCTTCTTCATCGCCGCCAGGTTTCTCCCGTTGACCACGATCTGCCCCTCGGTCGGCCCGATCATGCGCAGGATCAGCTTCAGCAGCGTCGACTTGCCCGCGCCGCTCGGCCCGGTGAGGAAGACGAACTCGCCCTTCTCGATGTGGAAGGTCACGTCATGAAGGGCCGTGGAGTAGCGGTCGAACTTCTTCGTGACGTGATAGAAGTGGATCACGATTGAATTAAGGGTAGCACTCCAGATGCGCCTACGCCGCACGCAAGGCGGTCGCCAGGGGCAGCCGCGCAGCGCGGATCGCCGGGAACAGACCGCCGATGAATCCGATCAACAGCGCGTAGAGAACTCCGCTGATGAGCAGCGGCGCGTTCACGTCGAAGGCGAACGTCACCTGGCTGAACGTCTGCCAGTTGAGCGTCGCCGCGCGATAGCCGTCGAACGCGAGCCAGGCCAGCAGCGCGCCGGCCGTTCCGCCGATCAGCGATAGCAGCAGCGACTCGACGAGAATCGAGATGACCACGGGCGAGGCGCCGAAGCCGAGCGCTTCGAGCGTGGCGATCTCACGCGCGCGGGCGGCGACTGCGGTGTACATCGTGTTGAGCGCGCCGAAGACCGCGCCGATCGCCATGAGTCCCGAGATGATGCTGCCGAGTCCCGTGACCAGCAGCACGATCATGCGCGACTGCGCGGCGTAGTACTCGGTCTCGCGCTGCACTTTCACGCTGAGCCGCGGATCGGACGTCAGCGCGTCCTTGAACTGCTGATACGTCCCGGGCGATGCGAGCTTCACCTTCAGCACCTGGTAAGACGGTCCCCGGTGATACGCGGGACCGACGACCGACGCGTCCGCCCAGATCTCCGACTCCGGCAGCCCTCCGGCCGCCGAGAAAATGCCGACGACTCTCCAGGCGCTCTGTCCGAAGTGCAGATCGGATCCGACGTCGAGGCCGACGAACTCGTTGTACGCGCCTTTGCCGACGATGACCTCGTTCTTTCCCCACGAGAACATCCGGCCGCGCGTGACCCGAACCTCCGGGTGAACGTCGAACGCCGTCGTCTCGATGCCGCGCATGGGCACGTTCGCGTCGGTGTTCGTCGACCGCTTCGGCAGATTGACGACGACGAACAGCTCCGGCGACACGAGCGCGCGATTGTGTGCTCGCGCGACGCCCGGCGCGTCGTTGACGATCCGCGCCTCGTCGCGTCCGAGGATGCTCATCATTTCGCTGTCGGCGCCGGAGCGCATGACGATTGCCGTGTCGGGCGCTCCGGTCGACTCCATCGTCTTCTTGAATCCCTGGCCGATCGACAGCACGCCGACGAGAACCGCCACGACGCCGGCAATGCCGAACATCGCCGCGATTGC
>DASWBH010000073.1:0-8272 GCA_036390755.1 Thermoanaerobaculia bacterium | reverse complement strand
TCTCCGGCCACTCGAGCGCGTACATGTGTTGTACGTCGTCGGTGGTCAGCGAGGAAATGGTGCTCTTGCCGAGGTCAAACCAGTCGCGGAACCGGGCCACGACCCGATTCTACGGCTCGCAGCGGCGCGAGTTGCGTCAGGCCACCGAGCTTCGGGAGCCCTCGTCCTTTTTCGGATCGTTGTCCAGCGGAATCAGCCGCAGGGGCTCGAACGGATTCGCCTCCTCTGCAGGTGCGGGCCGCTCCTCCTGAGGCGTGCGCAGCATCATCGTCAACATTCCGACGCCGATGAGTCCGGCGATGATCAGCGCGATGCCGCGCGCGAGGCGGCCGTCAGCCGGTTTGCCCGGAACCACGCGCGCCGGCTTGATCACAGCCGCTCGTTCGACGTGTCGCACTTCGATGTGACGGGATGGAGCTGGTGCGGCGGCGGCGACGACTTTCGGCGCGGAAAGCGGTTTCGCCGTGACGCCGCCGGCTTCGGCAACGCGGATCGCGTGTTTCCTGGCCGCCGGAGTCGGCCGAACGACGCTGAGTACCGGCTTCGCCTTTGCTGCCGTGTGGCCGCTCAATGCATGCCGGAGCAGGAACGTGCGCGTCTCGGCTGATGGATAGAACGAGTTTCCGTGCGAGTCGATGATGCGGTAGTCGTCGATGAACGCGTTGTAGTCGGGGTACTCGGCGGCGAGTCTCGCACGTGTCTCGTCGCCGTAGAACGCGCCGACGGGATCGGTCAGCGACCACTTCCAGAAGTCGTGCAGCTCTGCAAACGCTGCTGCATCGCTTGTCTTCGATGCGCTGAAGAGCGCGTCGAACGCCGGGAAGTCGTTCCGCTGCGCCGCATCGGACAGCGCGATCCGGCTCTGCAGATGCACCGGCTCGACGGGCAGATCGATGCTGACGGCCGGGTAGAGTTGAACGGAGGACGCGGGTTGCTGGCCGACTGCAGAGACGCTGAAGACCGCAACGATTGCAACGACGCGAGCAACGAAGCTGGCGTTACGCATCGGGGACCCTCCAACCTGTAGCCGATGCCGGCAGTGTACGCGTGTTCCGGAGCAGCCGGAAGACGCGCGCGAGGTTCCCTAGCGCTGCGCGGTCGTTCGGCGGGTCTGTGCGCCGAGGAGGCGTGCGGTGTCGATCAGTTCCTGGATGGTCGTCTGATCTTTGCCGCTGGCCTGCAACAGGTAGATGCGGATCGCCGCGCCGACCGGAATGGCGGTGTTCGCCGGGTCGGAGTAGAAGCGTTCGAGGCCGCTGACGAGCTCGAAGGCGCTGACTTTTCCCGCCGTCGAAGTCTGGCGCTCGGTGCGAGCGGCGACGCTCGCGCACGGCGAACCCGGTCCGGAAGTGACATCGATCTTCGCCAGAGCATCCTGATATCCCTGGGAGTAACCGATCGCCCAGTAGAGCTTCTCGGTGCTGCTCAGCTTCAGCCAATCATCGCCGTTGACGGGAGCCGTGATCTCCGGCGCAGCCGGCCGATCGGCCGCGAATCCGACCGTTGCGCACAGCAGCAGAAGCACACCCAGGACGGTTTTTTTCATCACGCACCTTCTCGAGAAATTGGATCGACACTGCGACGGAATGCGGGTGGATTCTAACTACGCACCGTTGCGAACGCAAACATCCTTGTGCGATAGCATTGCCGGCACCGTGAAGCAGAACGTGATCGTGGTCGGCGGCGGTATCGCCGGCCTGGCCGCGGCAATTTATCTCGCCCGCGGCGGCCGCAACGTCACGATTTTCGAGAAGCGCCGCAATCTCGGCGGTCGCGCCGTGACGTTCCTGCGTCGCGGCTTTCGCTTCAACCTCGGACCGCACGCGATTTACCGCAAAGGCGCGGGGAGCACGGTTTACCGCGAGCTCGGGATCCCGATCCTCGGCGGACGCTCCGGCACGCACGCGACTGCGCTCGTCGGCAGCGAGCAGCACAAGCTGCCGGTGTCGTTGATGTCGATATTGCTCACGTCGCTCCTCAGCGCGCGCGCCAAATTCGAAGCGGTTTCGCTGCTCATGCGCATCCGCGCAATGGATCCGTCAGCGGCCGGCTCGATCACCGTGCGCGACTGGCTCGATGCGAATGTGAAAGACGATCGGCTCCGCGAAGTCATCGAGGCGTTGTTCCGCTTCGCGACGTATTCGCCCGACGTCCAGCAGAGTGCATCGGCCGCGCTGCAGCAACTGAAACTCGTCATGCGCGGCTTCGTGTACGTCGACGAAGGATGGCAGAGGATCGTCGACTCGCTGCACAGCAATGCCGTGAGTGCGGGTGTGAACTTCGTGACCAGCGCGCGCGTGGTCGGCATCGATCACGACACCGCGGTTCGCGGGGTGCGCATCGGCGGTCTCGACGATGACGACACGTGGGGCACGCCGCTCGCGGCCGATACCGTCGTCGTGGCGGTCGGTCCGCAGGTTGCGCGCGAGCTGCTCGGCGACTCGGAGTTCGCGCGCGGCTGGCGCGATCTGAAGCCGATCACGGCGGCGTGCCTCGACGTCGCGCTCACGAAGCTGCCGAATCCGAAGCGCACGTTCGCGTTGGGCGTCGACCGGCCCGTCTACTTCGGCGTTCACTCGACGCACGCGCAGCTCACGCCGCGCGGCGGCGCGCTGGTCCACGTCGCGAAGTATCAGCAGGACGCGTTCTCGTACGACGACGAGTACGACGAGGAGGTGATCCCGTTGAATGCGGACGGTCTCGCCGACCAGCAGGAGCTCGAAGGCGTGCTCGATGAGGTACAGCCCGGCTGGCGCGAGCTCGTGGTGCATCGCCGCTTCCTGCCGTCGCTCACCGTGTCGAACGCGCTCGTGACGCCGGCGGCAGTGCGGCCGGAACCGGTGACGGCAGTACGCGGCCTTTATCTCGCCGGCGACTGGGTATCGGCGGAAGGCTCGATGGCCGACGCAGCGCTGTCGAGCGCGCGAGCGGCGGCGAAGGCGATTCTGTCATTCCGAGCGTGAGCGAGGAATCTGGGTGGCGGCGCGTTCCACCTCCCGGATTCTTCGCCGTCTTCGCGGCTCAGAATGACGTCTGTTTTCATATACTCGCGCGCCATGCCCGTCGATGACGCGCAGTTCAAGATGGCGATGTCGCACTTCGCGAGCGGCGTCACCGTCGTGACGACGGAGCACGAGGGCAAGCCGTACGGCCTGACCGTGGCGTCGTTCGCGTCCCTGTCGCTGCACCCGCCGCTCGTGCTCGTCTGCATCGAACGGGGGGTGAAGTCGCACGACGTCATCGCCGCCGCGCAGAAGTTCGGCATCAGCATCCTGGCCGCCGAGCAGGGCGACGTCTCGAATCGGTTCGCGACGAAGCTCGACGACAAGTTCGAAGGCATCGCGACGCAGCGCGGCGAAACGGGCGTTCCGCTGATCGACGGCGCGCTCTGCACGATCGAATGCCGCGTCGACAATCAACTCGCCGGCGGCGACCACTCCATCTTCGTCGGCGCGGTTATCGCAGTACACGCGCGCGAAGGCGCTCCGCTGCTGTACTTCCGCAGCGCGTATCGCCAGATCAGCGCGTGACCGTTCCCGAACCCGAAACGCAAATGCTCGACATGCGTGAGACTCTCCGCTCGACCTTCCGTCGGGCGGTACGCTTCGTCAACCGGCGTACGGCCGTGCGGGCCGGACGGCTCGATCGCATTGCCGGATTCGAGTCGAAGATTCTCGAGAACACGCGCGACATCACCATTTACGTGCCGGCCGGCTATGACGAGCGCGGCGACCGCCGCTATCCCGTGCTCTACATGCAGGATGGTCAGAACCTGTTCGAGGCTGAGCGCTCGTTTGCCGGTCACTCATGGCGATTGCGCGAGGCCGCCGACGACGCGATCGGGGAGCGAACCGCGTCGCCGATGATCATCGTCGGAGTCGACAACGCCGGGACAGCTCGGATCGACGAGTACGCACCGACGCACGATCCGATCAAGAACGGCGGCGGACGCGCCGATGATTACGCCCGCATGCTGCTGGAAGAGCTGAAGCCGCTGATCGACTCGCGCTATCGCACCATGACCGATGGCGAAACCACAGGCATCGGCGGATCGTCGCTGGGCGGGCTGGTCTCGATGCACGTGGCCCTCGCGCATCCCGAGGCGTTCGGCCGTGTGGCTGCGCTGTCGCCGTCAGTGTGGTGGCACGATCAAGTCATCCTGCGCGAGATCGACGAGTTTCGCAGCGAGCGCCGGCCGTGGGTGTGGCTCGACGCCGGCGGACGGGAGGGAGCGGAGGCGATTTCGGGTGCAAAAGCGCTTCGCGACCGGTTGCGCGCCAGGGGCTGGACCGAGGAGAACTTGCAGTATCACGAGGAGCGCCGCGGCGATCACAGCGAGCGCGCCTGGGCCGGCCGCGCCCGCAAAGTGCTGGAGTTTTTGTACCCTCCGCAGTAGTTTCTTGCTTCCAAATGTCCACGGTCGACCTCCTCGGAAGGCCCCTTCACGATTTGCGCGTGTCGATTACCGACCGCTGCAATTTCCGCTGCGTGTACTGCATGCCGCGCGAAGTGTTCGGCCGCGACTTCGTTTTCGCCGAGCGCTCGCAGCTGCTGACCTTCGAAGAGATCGCCCGCCTGGCACGCTCGTTCGCGAAGCTGGGCGTGCAGAAGATCCGCCTCACCGGCGGCGAGCCGCTCATCCGCCGCAACATCGAGCGGCTCATCGAGATGCTGGCGAACGTCGAGGGCATCGACGATCTGACTCTGACGACGAACGGTTCGCTGTTGACGCGCGAGAAAGCGCGCGCGCTGAAGGCCGCCGGCCTGCGGCGCATCAGCGTCAGCCTCGATTCGCTCGACGATCGCGAGTTCCGGAAGATGAACGACGCGGGCGTGCCGGTCTCGCGCGTGCTCGAGGCGCTCGACGCTGCAGATGCCGCCGGACTCAGTCCGGTGAAGATCGATTGCGTCGTGATCCGCGGGAACAATCACGACACGTTCGTAGACATCGCGCGGCGCTTCCGCGGCACGGGCATGATCGTGCGGTTCATCGAGTACATGGATGTGGGCAACACGAACGGCTGGCGCATCGACGATGTCGTCAGCGGCGCCGAGATCAGGGAGCGCATCGACCGCGAGTGGCCGCTCGTGGCGATCGAGCCGAACTACTTCGGGGAAGTCGCGCAGCGCTGGCGTTACGCGGATGGCGCGGGCGAGATCGGCATCATCACGTCGGTCACGCAGCCGTTCTGCGGCAGCTGCACGCGCGCCCGCCTCTCCGCCGAAGGCGAGCTGTATACGTGTCTGTTCGCGGGAAAGGGGCGCGACTTACGTGCGCTGCTCCGCGGCGGCTCGTCGGATGACGACATCCTCGCAGCGATCGGCGGCGCGTGGCGCATGCGGCAGGATCGGTACTCGGAGATCCGGTCGGAAGCGACAACGGACCTGAAGAGGGTCGAGATGTCGCACATCGGAGGGTAGTTGTCCGTTGCAACTAGCGACTGGATAGACGCGCCATTCCGCCGACGAACTTCTGCTTTCCGCCCTGCGATGGGTGCCGCACTTTTTCGTGCGCGATCTCGAGCCGCGCGAGCGACGCAGAGGCTTGATTGCCGATCGCGACGATGCACCGGAATTCGAACAGCCGGATGAGCGCGCGCAAAAAGTCCTGGCCGATGACGAGCTCGGCGGAGGTCGGCATCCGATTCGTGCGCGGATTGCCGCGATCGAAGGGATGGAACGGAAACGCGTTCCAGAGCATCGGCAGCGGATCGATCTCCCGGATCGTCGACCACACCATCGTCGCGCTGGCCTCGGTCGAAATCTCGTCGGCAGCAGTCGCTTTGCGATATCCGCGCTCGCGTCCGAGGATGTGGCGGGGCGGGGAGAGGATGGACACGCCGTCGAGCATGACGCGCTCGCTGACGAACGGGATGCCCGTCAGGCGGCCGCCGCGGTAGCTCGGCGCTTCGCCGACGAGCAGCGTGTCGGGACCGATCGCGTCGATTTCTTCGAGGTAGCGCTTCAGATTGCGGCGGCGAACCGCGTTGCCGCGGCGGTCACCGTCGATCGACGAGTACTGGTTGCACGCGCGGTCGGAGACGCGCGCGCATGCGAGCGCGGCGACGAATCGATCGAAACGCCTCGTCAGTGAGCCACCGCCCGCCGCTTCGGCGGCGGCTGCGTGTCGACGATCTGGTAGAGCACTCCGCCGAGGTAGTTCACGACATACAACTCGCCCGACGCATCCTCGCCGAATGTGCTGAGGTTCTTGAACTTCGCCGCAAGCAACTGCCGCGAGGTCCAGCTCGTGCCGAGCGGCGTCGCCCCGAAGATGTTGCCGGTGCAGAAGTCGGCGTACAGATACGTGCCCTGCAGGCGCACCGACTGCGTACCGCGGTAGCGATAGCCGCCGGTGACCGAGCACGCGCCGTTGCTATGGTCGTATTCAATGATCGGCATCGTGATGCCGTTCGTGTCGCACGGATTCGGATTGAAGCAGTGCCGGCCCTCAGTGATTCTCCAGCCGTAGTTTTCGCCGCCGATGTCGCCGGCCGGCTGCAGATCGACTTCCTCGAACGCGTTCTGGCCCACGTCGGCGATCCAGAGGTCGCCGGTGGCGCGGTCGAACGAGAAGCGCCACGGATTGCGCAGGCCGTACGCCCAGATCTCCGGACGTGCGCTGAAGCCGGGGGAAAACGGATTCGACGTAGGGACACCGTACGGCGAACCATTGTCAACGTCGATCCGCAACAGCTTGGCGAGAAGAACGTTCAGGTTCTGGCCATTTTGGTCGGGATCACCACCCGAGCCGCCGTCGCCGACGCCGGCGTAGAGGTACCCATCCGGGCCGAACTGTAATTGCCCGCCGTTGTGGTTCGGAAATTTCTGATGAACGATCGTCAGCAGTATCTGTCCTGAAGTCGGATCTGCTCGATTCGGATCGAGCGGACTGACGTTGTACCGCGCGATGTGGATATCGCCCGCCGGATCCGTGTAGTAAATGAAGAACTGCCCGTTGTCGCGATAGCGCGGGTGAAACGCCAGGCCGAGGAGGCCGCGTTCGCTGCAGCAGCTGATGAGAGACCGAACATCGAGGAACGGCGACGGCAAAATGCGCGTGCCGTCGAAGATCACGATCGTGCCGTGCTGGCTGACGATGAAGAGGCGCGTGTCGTTCGTGTGCGCGATCGAGACCGGCAGGTCGAGGCCGCTGGCGACCTGTTTGAGTGCGAGCTGCTGCGCGGAAATGGTCGTGGTGACGAGAGCGATGGCGAGGAAAAGGACTCGGGGTCGCATTGCCGAAGTCGCCTGCAAGACTGATGTCATTCCGAGCGCCGCAGAGCGCGAGGAATCTGGGCGGAGGCTTGCGCACCACCGCCCGGATTCCTCGCCGTCTGCGCGGCTCGGAATGACACGCCGCAAACTGCGCGAAGTTCGACCCTCGCGCGGAGCCGGCACATGTTCCCGAGCTGTCACAGCTGATGTTGACTGTCGACGTGAAGAGCGTCGCGTGAACGCGGCTGCACGACGATGTCGAGCTTGCGGCCTCGCCCGCGATCGAAGCTGACCATCGCGCCGAACGTCGCCGCAGCGTTCACCGGTGTGTCGAGATCGTTGACGCTGACGATGGATATCGCGAGTGTAATGAATCGCTTCATTGCCTTTAGACATTCTTAATGCGTGCGCTCGCGTTCCGCACCGTAGACTCGGCGGTCGCGCTGGCGAAACGCGCGCCGGGAAGAGGCACGTGGCAGTCGAAGCGGTGTCCATCGAACATCATCGGGAGGAGCCAAGCGGCCGCCGGCTCGGCGCGCTCGCGCTCCTGGCCCTCGGAATCGTCTACGGCGACATCGGCACCAGCCCGCTGTACGCGATGCGCGAGTGCTTTTACGGCTCGCATCCCGTTCCGCTGACGCAGGCCAACGTCTACGGCATTCTCTCCCTGATCTTCTGGTCGCTCGTCATCGTGGTCACGGTGAAGTACCACGTCTACGTTCTCCGCTTCGACAATCGCGGCGAGGGCGGCATCCTCGCGCTGATGGGACTCGTCGGTCTGGACCGCACCCGCACGGCGCTCGTCAAGGGGATTCTGCTCACGCTCGGCGTGTTCGGCGCGGCGTTGCTCTACGGCGACGGCATGATCACGCCGGCGATCTCGGTGCTCAGCGCGGTCGAAGGCCTGGAGATCGCCACGCCGTTCTTCAAGCCGTACGTCATCCCGATCACCATCGTCATTCTGGTCATCCTGTTCATCTTTCAGCGCCGCGGGACGCGCGGAGTCGGCGCCGTATTCGGTCCGATCATGCTCGTCTGGTTCTCGACCATCGCG
>DASWBH010000072.1:0-10130 GCA_036390755.1 Thermoanaerobaculia bacterium | reverse complement strand
GCGAGTCTTTTTCGGCGCGCATAGCAGCTGGGGATTCGGCATGGCGGTGGACATCGCGCGCCGGGACATCTTCCACACGCCCGGCCGCTACGGCTGGACCGGCGGCCTCGGCACAACGGCTTACAACGATCCCGCAAATCGCATGATCGGCATTCTGTTCACGCAGCGCATGATGGATTCGCCCGTGCCGCCGAAGGTGTTCAGCGATTTCTGGACGCTGGCCTATGCAGCGATGGAATAGAACATCGGACGCGAGCATGACCGCCATCCTGGACTGTGGCTGCCGCGCTTCGAGTGAGCTGTGCGTCTGTCTGCGCTCTCCACTACTCCTGTCAGATCCGCTTCAGTGCGTAAGACAGCGAAACGCTTCGAGCGCGCGGAATCGCGCAATTCAGAAATGCGGGAGCCATGTTCGGTTTAGTGCCGCGTCAATGAGCTTTCCGGCGTACGCATTGTCGACGCTTGCTGGCGTGCTGAAGGTCATTCCGCGTCGCCAATGCGCCGGTGCTTCAGGATGAACGCCCGAGAGGATCACCCATCCCTTACCGGACGTTCCTTCGACGATAGCGGGAGTCCCGTCGGGGTACTTGCCTACAACGGCACCCCACCCGGTAAGTTGCGGGCCATCCTCCCAGTAGTGTTCGAGCGCCGGTGTGCCGACACCGGCAATCACCACAGCGGCCTTGCGGATACCTCGATTCTCGTCCGCGTAAAAGCCGAACCGCACGCCCGACGTCAGATTCAGACTGTTGTACGAGGCATGTCCGGCAAGAAATGCTCCTGCACAGATTCCCAGGTAGTTCAAGCCACCTTGCACGGCATTGTGAATGTTCGAGGTTGTGCTCGGGGTCAGGCTGTTGCCAATGGCGAGGAAGTTTCCGCCGGGAACGATCATCAGACGATAGGCCATGAGCTGTGCCTCGCTCATGCCGTTCAACTGCAGAGAATTCACGGTGGAATATCTGAGATGGCCATTCTTCAGGATTGTCTCGACCGCCGCGACATCATTGGCAGACGTTCCGGTTCCATTGAACAGAAGAATTGGAGGAACACTGTGTGGCTCCGGCTGAGCGCAAGCGGTCATGGCAAGTGAAATGAGGAACAAGAGCCGCGCAACCACGTTGATTGGGATGGGTGTCGTGAACCGAAGACGGAGCGGAACCTCGCGAGTGCGAGGACTCGCTGGCAGATCGGTCTTTGGCGCGTTCGCGTCCACGGCGGAGGTTGAGTTACTCAGCCCGATGCCTACCTTCTCGGCTCATATCGCATCGCCACCGCCCCCGAGCCGAACTCCAGCCGGCCCACGAGCTTCAAGTCAACAAGCTTCGATAGCCCCGCGAACAACGTGGGCCCATGGCCCGCAAGCCTGGGCTGCACCACAAACTCGTACTCATCGATCAAGCCCAGCTCTGCCAACGCCAGCGGAAGCTTCACGCCTCCCACGAACAGTCCCTTACCCGACTCCCGCTTGAGCTGCTGAACGGCCTCCCTTAGGTCGCCGCGCACGAGCTCCGCGTTCCAATCGACCCGGTCGAGGGTGTTCGACACGACGTACTTCTTTGCCGCGTCGATCGTGCGAGCGAAGGGTTCCATCCAATCAGGCCTCGCTCCCGTCCGCGCCGGCGGCCGCCACGCTGCCTCCATCATTTCGTAGGTCACCCGGCCAAAGAGGAGGGCATCCGCGCGGTCGAGGTTCGCGGCCGCGTGACGATGCAAGTCTTCGTCCGCGACCATTGCACGATGATCGCAGCACCCGTCCAATGTGACGTTGATGGAGTACCGAAGGGGTCGCATTGCGCAAGAGTACCGCCGATGGGGATCCATGTCCCGCGATTGACCGCCTCAGGTGTTATCTTCGGTACGCGTGGTCTGTCTAACGTCATGTTGAGCGGCGCGCGCTTTTTGCGCGTCCGCTCGAACTAAAGTTAGGCAACGGGATGATTACCGTACCAGTCGCCTGTTCATACGCTCGCAGCAGGCTTGCCAGTCTTGCCTTCTCCAGGACCAGTCGTTTGGTGAGGCCCCAAGGGCTGCGGCCTCTTTGGTACTTGAAGTCGATCCAATGCGTCCGAGGACTGGAGTGTCTAAAGGTGTCCCAGAGCATAGGGAGATAGTCGCCATCCGGGGCCAGCCCAACGATGTGTTTGATACTGATCCTTTCCGGACTTCCGCGTTGAAACCGGTACGTGATGCGTAGTGAGCGGCGTTTGCATTTGCACTTGCGGCGCAGAAGGCGCTGATCCCAGCCGCTTGGCGCCAACTCATCCCAGATGAAGGCGGCTATGCTGCGTGAATGACAGACCGTCAACCAAGCGGGGCGGTCGCCGCACGAGATGCATTGCCACCAATATCTGGCCATGTAAGCCGCTGCCTAACGCATATTAAAAGTCCGCTCCCCCCTGCTACCTTGGAATCGACAAAGACCAAAGGTACGAAAGGAGCGGCTGCCATGAGACATCAGGCGATTGAGTATCTCGCGTTAGACGTTCACCAAGCAACAGTGGTCGCGAGTCTCCGCGACGCAGAGGGCCACATCATCATGCGCGCCACCGTAGGCACGAATGCAAAGGCGATCCTGGCGCTGGTCGGCAGCGCCTGCCCGCGCGTGCATGTCGCCTTCGAGGAAGGCACGCAAGCCCAGTGGCTGCACGATCTGATTGCCCCACACGCCGAGCGCGTCGTCGTCTGCAACACCCGCGGTCGAGAAGGACACGGCAACAAGAGCGATCGCATCGACGCCGATCGACTCTCCGAGCAGCTTCGCCTCGGCTCACTTCGATCCGTGTTTCACGACGCGAAGAGCGTGCACACGCTCAAGGAGCTGGTCCGAAACTACAGCAACCTGGTCGAGGACTCCACACGCGTGATGCTGCGCATCAAGGCGCTGTTCCGCGCCCGCGGCATCCTCACCCCAGGAGTCTCGGTTTACCGCGCCTCTCACCGAGCAGAGTGGCTCAAACAACTCGGGGGCGGCGCACGCGTGCGTGCGGCGTCTCTGCTCGCTCAGCTCGATGTCCTGCTCGAGCTGCGGCCGAAGGCCAAAGCGGCAATGATCGTCGAGGCCCGCCGGCAGCCGGGGTGGAAGATTCTGCGCTCGATTCCATTCCTCGGTCCGATCCGTGTGGCGCTGATCCTGGCGATCGGTGCGACCGGTGCATTGAACTGACGTCAAGGGCTGAGTCAGCCTATGTCGTGCAGTCGCGTGTCTAATGCCTGCCCCGAGTACTCGCTGAAGACGCTCATCTCGACGTGGCGCTTGACGTCGTCGAACCCTGCCCGGCGCAGCGCATCGAGAATCACCTCGGGCCGCACGCACTCGCGCGTGGTCACCCAGTAGTAGCGCATCAGCCGTGCGGTGCGCGCGCTCCACGACAGCAGTCCGACCACGGCCGGCACGAAGCCGCCGAGGTATGCGCCGAGGAGGGAGCGGGCCAGGCGGGACTCGGGCGCGGTGATCTCGAGGATCAGCACGCGTCCGCCGGGGCGAAGCACACGAAACGCCTCGGCGAAGACGACGTCGAGATCGGCGAAGTGACGCAGCGCGAAGCCGATCGTGATCAGGTCGAACGAGCGATCGTCAAACGGCAGCGCTTCGCTGCGCGCCTGCACGTTCGTGAACTTCGCCTTGGCGCGCCCGGCGGCGAGCATGCCGAAGCTCGGATCGAGTCCGACGATCGCGTGACCGTCATTCGTCACCGCGGCGCCGGCGCGCGCAACGACGCCCGTGCCGGTCGCGATGTCCAGCATCTTCATCCCCGGCCGCAATCCCGCGCGCTCGAGCGCCTCGCGGCGATAGCGGCCGCCCGATCCGAACGACATGAACGCGCCGGCGCGGTCGTACCACGGCGCGGTCTCGTCGAAAAGAGTGCGCACAAACGACTCGCGCCGCGACGCGTCGCCGTAGAACTCCTCGAGCGGTGGATGCGGGACGACGTTCATCGTCGATCCGCCATGCCCGCGAAGATCGCTGCAGGATCGCGCCCGTCTCCGTGCGCATAAGCCTCATCGATCCGCGCGACGTACTCCTCCGCTCTGCCGCTGTAGGTGGGGCCGGCGCCACCCTTCGCCGCCTTCGCTTTCTCGCCCCCGAGGAGCGAGCGGACGTAGACGGTTTTTTCGGAGGAGGACATTTGTAGCCAGCGGGTGCGGTCGACGTGCTGATGGCAGGCGCCGACCATCGCGAGCGCCGCGAGCCAACCGAGGACCGAGGACCGAGGACCGAGGACGCGTCCCTTCATCGCACCCAGCGCGCGGGCTCGCGGCGCCAGCGCTGCGCGATCGGCATCTGCCGTCCGCTGCCGAATGCTTTCGATGAGACGCGGATCGTCGGCGCTGCCTGCCGCCGCTTGAATTCGTTCGTGTCGACGAGCTTCAGGATCCGCTCGACGAGCCGCTGCTCGTACCCGGCCGCGACGATCTCGTCGACTTCCTTCCACTCCTCGATGTACAGCTTCAGGATCGCGTCGAGGACTTCGTACGGCGGCAGCGTGTCCTGGTCGGTCTGGTTCGGCCGCAGCTCGGCCGAAGGCGGTTTCGTGATCGACGATTGCGGAATGACTTCGCCGTCGCGGTTGAGCCACTTCGCGACGCGGTACACCATCGTCTTGTACACGTCGCCGAGGAGGGCGAGGCCGCCGGCCATGTCGCCGTAGAGAGTGCAGTAGCCGACGGCGAGCTCCGACTTGTTGCCCGTCGACACCACCATCGCGCCGGTGCGGTTCGACCACGCCATCAGGATGTTGCCGCGGATGCGCGCTTGCACGTTCTCATTCGTCCCGTCGAATTGATGGTCGCCGAACAGCTTGTCGATCGCGCTCTCGTACGGCTGGTAGATGCCGGCGATCGGCACGACATGAAACGCGATTCCGAGGTTCCCGGCGAGGTCGCGGGCGTCGTCGATCGAGCCTTGCGATGAGAACTGCGATGGCATGGCGATGCCCGTGACGTGCTTCGGGCCGAGCGCCTCGACGGCGATTGCTGCCGTCACCGCGGAATCGATTCCGCCGGACAGTCCGACCACGACATCCTTGAACCCGCATTTGCGGATGTAGTCGCGGAGTCCGAGGATGAGGCCGCGGCCGATTTCCTCGTCGTCGGGGAGGGCGAGAACAGACTCGCACGGCGGACCGTCGAGGCGGACGAGTGAGGCGTGATCCTCGAACGCCGGCGCGCAGAACACCGTCTCGCCGGCCGCGTTGATGACGATCGATGATCCGTCGAAGAGCAGCTCGTCGTTGCCGCCCACCTGGTTCACGTAGACGAGCGGGGCGTCGTAGCGCTGCGCGATGCGCGAGAAGAGCTCGTAACGCGACATCCGCTTGCCGGCATTGAACGGCGAGGCGGAGATGTTGAGGAACAGCTTCGCGCCCTGCCGCGCCAGCTGATCGACGGGGTTGTCGCAGTAAAGCTTCGATCCGAGGATCTGGTCGTCGAACCAGAAGTCTTCGCAGATGCTGATGCCGACGCACGTGCCGTTCAGATCGACCGCGCTGACGTGGCGCGCCGGCTCGAAGTAGCGCAGCTCGTCGAAGACGTCGTACGTCGGCAGAAGGGACTTGTGCTGCTCGAGGAGAATGCGCCCGTTCTGCGCGAGGATGGCGGTGTTGTGCAGCGGCTTGCCGCACCAGCTCTGGTTTCGCGTGATCGAGCCGAAGATCAGCGCCGTCTTCCCGGTCTCGCGCGCGAGGGCGTCGCGGACCTCGAGCGCGGCGTTGATGAAGATCTCGCGGTCGAGCAGGTCGAGCGGCGGATAGCCGGTGACGGCCAGCTCGGGGACCATGACCACGTCGGCCCCGGCGCTCACGCCGTCGCGGTACGCGCGATGGATGAGATCGGCGTTCGACGAGAGAGCGCCCACCGTCGGGTTGATCTGGCCGATGTAGATCTTCATGACTGGTTGCTGGTTGCTAGTTGCTGGCCGCGGGCTGCTTCCGGCGTTCCATGATATGACGCACCATTCCGGCGACCAGCAACCAGCAACTAGCAACTACTTTGCAAAGAGTTCCATCCATGTCGAATGACTTCGGTACCGTCAGTGTGAGGCGCGACCGCTCGCGCGAGATCGACATCCTGCGGCAGCAGTACAACCGCCACCGCGAGAGCCTGGCCAGCCTGGCCGCGGATGCGCCGAGCGAGCAGCTCGCCGCCGAGTACCAGCGCCTCATCCGCGAGATCGACCAGGCCCTCGGCAAACTCGGAGAGATGGAAGGGCGGACGAACGCAGAGACGCGGCCCGGGAACCGTCCATTGATGACCCCGCCTGGGATGATCACTCCCGACGCGACCGAGCCGGCCCCGGCGACGTCGGGCGTGCCGCGCGTCGCGCTGATCATCGCCGTCGGCGTCGTCGTGCTCGCGCTGATCGGCTGGCTGCTCTGGCGCGCGAGCGGCGAGCGTCCGGCCGGGACGACGATTCGCGAGCGCACCGACACCGCGCCCGTCACGGAAACCGCGGGCGCGCCGGTGACGCCCGCGCCGAAGCCGGTCGTCGCCGCCACGAAGCTGACGGTCACACCGCCGATCCACGATTACGGCGTCATTCGCAAAGGCACCCGCGCGGTGCGGCAGTTCCAGGTGACGAACAACGGCGATCAGGCGCTGGCGATCGAGGTCGCGCGATCGTCATGTCGGTGCCTCTATTACGACTACGCCGGCACCGTCGCTCCGCACGCGAAAGAGTCGATTACGGTGACGGTGGACGGCGCGAAGGCGAAAGCGGGCGCGCTGCACGAGACGCTGAGCGTGACGGCGAAGAAGGATCCGGCCGCGACGGCGTCGTTCGACGTGAACGCGATGATCAAGTGACGGCGCCGTCATTCCGAGCCGCGAAGACGGCGAGGAATCTGGGCGGGGGCGCGATTCCGCCGCCCAGATTCTTCGCGCTCTGCGGCGCTCAGAATGACACCGAGGCCAAGAACTCTGTCACCGCCGCGTTGAACTCCGCCGGGCACTCGACGTTGGTCAGGTGAGCGGCGCCGCGGATCTTGACGAGCTTCGCGTTCGGCAGGGCGCGCGCCATGCGCTCCGCGTCGGCCAGCGGCGCGATGGTGTCCTTCTCGCCGACGATCACGAGCGCCGGAACCTTGATCTCCGGCAGCAGATCGGATGAGTCCTGCCGCTCCGCCATCGCTGCCAGCGCGGCGATCACGCCCTCGGCCGTGCTCGCCGACATGATCCTCTTCACGCCGGCGACCATCGATCGCGGAGCATTGCCCGTCAACATCTTCGGCAGCATGTCGTCGACCACGACGCCGACGCCGTTCAGCTTCACTTTGCTGATCGTCATGTAGCGGCCCTGACTCGCTTCCTTAGAGTCCGGCGTCTCGCGTGTGTCGATCAGAATGAGCCCGAGCATCCGCTGCGGCGCCATGCGTGCGGCGGCGAGCGCGATGTAGCCGCCCATCGACAGCCCGGCGAACACCGCTTTGTCGACGCGCCGCTCGTCGAGGACGCCGAGGACGGCGCGGGCGTAGTCGGGGATGGTCATGTGGTCCTTCGGCGGGTCCGACCGGCAGAGGCCGGGCAGGTCGGGAACGATGTGACGCGCGCCGTCGATCGACAGCTGGTTCGCAAACACTTCCGAGCAAAGAGGAAAGCCGTGGATCCAGAGGATCGGCACGCCATAGCCGGTCTCGATCACGTGCAGCGGCATAATCGTGTTGCGAAGCAGTGCATAATCCCCGCCGCTTGCGTCCGCTCGATCTCCTCATCATCGCGGCGTACCTCGGATCCATCATCGCCATCGGCTTCTGGTGCCGCCGCCATCAGAAGACGACCCGCCACTATTTCCTTGCAGGACGGCATCTTCCGTGGTGGGCGATCTCCGGATCGATCGTGGCGACTGAAACATCCGCGATCACGTTCGTCTCGATTCCGGGCGTCGCCTACGCTCGCGGCGGCAACTTCACATTCCTGCAACTCGTGATCGGCTACATGCTCGGCCGGATCGTCATCTGCGTGCTGTTCATCCCGGCGTACTTCCGTCGGAGCCTCCTCACGATCTACGAGCTGCTGCGCGCGCGATTCGGCACGGGTGTGAAGAGTCTGGCCGCGATTCTGTTCATCGTGATGCGGACGATCGCCGACGCCGTGCGGCTCGTCCTCACGTCCGTCGTCGTGGCGATCGTCTGGCACAGCTTCTTTCCGAACATCAGCAGCGCCGCGGCGGCGTCGCTGTCGATCGTGCTGATCGGCGTGGTCATGCTGGTGTTCACGGCAGTCGGGGGGATGGAAGCGGTCGTATGGACCGAGGTGCTGCACGTGGGCGTGTACATCATCGGAGCGATCGTGGCGGCGTCGATTCTGATCCGCGCGATTCCCGGCGGCTTCGGCGGGGCGCTGTCGGCCGGCCACGAGTTCAACAAATTCCGGATGTTCGACTTCGCGTTCGATCCGACGCGGCCGTACGTCTTCTGGGCCGGCGTGATCGGCGGCTGCTTTCTCAACATGAGCACGCACGGCACGGATCAATACATGGTGCAGCGCTACCTCTGCACGACGAGCTCGCGCAAAGCGTCGATCGCGCTGCTCGTGTCGGGCGCGGTGATCTTCGTGCAGTTCGTCGGATTCCTCTTTCTCGGCGCGCTGCTGTTCGCGTACTACCGGCCGTACCAGCTCCCCGGATATGCGGCCGGCCCGGCCGCGGCGCCGTTCCGGACTTCCGATCAGGTGTTCCCTGACTTCATCATTCATCACGTGCCGACCGGGATCTCGGGGCTGCTGGTCGCGGCGGTCCTCGCGGCAGCGACGTCGCCATCGGTGAATTCGATTGCCGCGACCGCGCTCGCCGACATCTACCAGCCGCTGGTTCGCGGCCGGGACGACCATCATTACCTGCGCGTCTCGCGCCTGCTGACGGTGCTGGCGGGACTGGCGCAGATCAGCGTCGCGCTCGCGCTCAGCGGAACGGCGCGGGCCGCCGTCGATACCGCGCTCTCCGTCGCCTCCCTCATCAACGGCCCGATCCTCGGCGTCTTTCTTCTGTCCGCGACCGGCCGCGGCGGACCGACCGCGGCGCTCGCGGGCATGCTTGCCGGAATCGCCGCCGTGGCCGCGGTGTGGCTCGGAACGCCGCTCGCGTGGCCGTGGTACGCCGTTGTGGGGAGTCTCACGACCCTCGGCATCGGTTCGGTTTTCGCTATGACCAAAGCAGAAAGCAGAGAGCAGAAAGCAGAAATATGAAACCGAGGATCATCTCTGCTTTCTGCTTTCTGCTCTCTGCTCTGATGCTGAGGTGCGCATCTACCCCACGAATTCAAAGCATGACGTTCGATGAAAAGGTAGGCCAGCTCTTCGTCTATGGGGCTCACGGCGTGTTCACGAACGAGCACTCGGCGATGTATCGCGAGCTCGTGCGGCAGGTGCGCGAGAACCACGTCGGCGGGATCATCTGGTTCCTCTCCGATGTCTACGAGACCGCGTGGCTGACCGAGCGGCTGCAGCGCGAGGCGAAAATCCCGCTGCTCGTCAGCGCCGATCTCGAGGCCGGCATCGGGATGCGATTCAACGACACGACGTTCTGGCCGTCGGCGATGGCCGTCGGCGCGACCGGCGATCCGAAATATGCCGAGGAGCTGGGGAGAGTGACGGCGAGGGAGGGGAGGGCGATCGGGATCAATCACATCCTCGCTCCGGTCGCCGACGTGAACGTCGATCCCGACAACCCGGTCATCAACACGCGGAGTTTCGGCGAGGACCCGCACGAGGTGGCGCGGTACGTCGCCGCATTCGTGCGCGGCGTGCAGTCGGAGCACGTGCTCGCGACGGCCAAGCATTTTCCGGGACACGGTGACACGCACGTCGACTCGCATCGATCGCTTCCGGTGCTCGACGTGACGCGGCAGCGGCTCGAAGAGGTGGAGCTCGTCCCGTTCCGCGCGGCCATCGATGCCGGAGTCGCCGCGGTGATGATCGGGCACCTCTCCGTTCCTGCGCTCGATCCGACACCCGTTGCGGTTCGCGATCACGCGGCTGCGGCGGCGGAGAACCCTTACGGCAGCACGGATCAGGAGATTGAGCGCGACGGCAGCGAGCCGGCCACGGTGTCGCACGCGATCGTCACCGATCTTCTGCGCAAGGAAATGCACTTCGACGGCCTCATCGTCAGCGATGCGTTCGACATGGGCGGTCTC
>DASWBH010000071.1:0-5604 GCA_036390755.1 Thermoanaerobaculia bacterium | reverse complement strand
GAACGGTCTCGACGCGAACGGGAATCCGATGACGGTCCGCGGCGGCATCGCCGACATCCTTCTCGCAGTCAAAGAAGGCCGCATGCTGCTCGCGTACAGCGGCGGCCTGCATCACGTGCAGATTCCCGGTCACCGCATGGTCCGCCTGTTCCAGACCGTGCGAATGCGCATCGAGAACATCGAAGCCTCCGAATACGTCGCCGAAATGATGGCGCGCGGCGGCGCCGACATGTTCAAGAAGACCGTGATGAAGGACCTCGACCGCCGCCGCGACGAGTACGCGCCGGAAGAGGAGAAGTTCAAGGCCAGGAAGATTGCTTAGCGAACGCCCAGCAACTTTTCGAAATCCTCCAACGTCATCGGCTTCGAAAACAAGAACCCCTGTATGTACTCGCACTCACACGCGAGCAGAAACTCCAGCTGTTCCTCTTTCTCGATTTCTTCCGCGATCACCTTCATCCCTAACTCGTGCGCGAGCGCGATGAGCGCGCGGGTGATCGAGCGGCAGCGCGGCTCGTCGAGGATGCCTTTCACGAATGAGCCGGGGATCTTCAGACCGTCGACCGGAAAGTGCTGCAGGTGCGTGATCGACGAGTGGCCGGTGCCGAAGTCGTCGAGCCACAGCGACACACCGAGGTTCCTGATCGCCTCGAGCACGTCCATCGTCTCTTCCGGCTTGTCGATGTAGGCCGTCTCGGTGATCTCGAGGTTGATCTTGTGCGTATCGATGCCGCAGCCGGTGATCAGACCGGTGAGGCGCTGGATGACGTTGCGTTCCTGAAATTCGCGCGGCGAGAGGTTCACGTTGACGCGGACATCCGGAGCGCCGTGCGACTGCCAGTGCGCCGCATCTTTGTACGCGGTTCGAACGACCGATGAATCGAGCGCGAACAGCTCCGGGCCTTCTTCCGCCGTTTCGGTGATGATCGAGGCTTCGCGGATCTCGCCGCTCTGCCGCCGCTGACGCAGCAGCGCTTCGGCTGCATAGATCTTGCGCGTCCGCGCGTCGTGAATCGGTTGGTAGAGGAGGAGAAGGTTTTTCTCTCCGCTCGCCCGATCGAGCGCTGCCTGGGCGACCTGCGGATCCGCCATCGACGAAGCACGCACTCAAGAGCGGTGCCGGGTAAACTCCCCAGCTTGACGACCGAGAGTTTCCCTCTGATCTCGAAGCGCGCCGCGCGTCAGAAGCGCGTGCAGACCGTCCAGCATTTTTTCGGCGCCGGTATGTTGATCTTTGCCGCGTCGGATCATCTGCGCGCGGGCAGCCACAGCGTGCTTCCGTATCTCGAGATCGCTGCGGGCGCGGTGCTGATCATCTCCGTCATCCTCGAGCGCGTGCGGCACCACGCGTCGCGTGGCGGAGTCGCGTGGGTCGAGCTCGCCGGCGCGACGATGATGCTCGTCGAAGCGTTTGCGAAGCTCGAGGAGCGCCACCACCTCTCGTTCTACATCCTGTCGTTCTTCGCGCCGATCGTGCTGTTCGCGTTCGCGATCTTCGACGCGCGCATCGCCGCACTGCGAGCGATGCAGGCGAACGAGGACGGTTTCCAGATGCGCGTCAGGGCTTTCTGGCGCCGTCGTGTCGCCTGGCGCGATGTCGGATCGTGGAGGCGGACGGCCGATGCGATCGAAGTCGCGTTGCGGAACGGCAGCACGAAGCGCCTCTCGTTTCGCGATGCGGTCAACGCCTCTGAGGCGCTGGAGTGGGCTTCGGCGCAGTTCGCGCGCCGCGCGTCAGCGGCGGAGCAACTGCCACGTAGCGAGCGCGGCTCCGACGAGCGCGAGAAGGAGGAAGTACTTGTACCTGATGAGGACAGACGTTGCTGACGGAGCCTGCGCCTGCTGCTGGCGCTTGATCAACTCCATCCGGTTCGCTTGAATCCGTCCTTCGGAATCGCGCACGGCGCGTTCGAACTGCAGCAGCGTTCGCGGCTCTTCTGAAGGGACGGCGATGCCGCGCTGCGTGTCGATCTGGACCGCGCCGGTGGTCACGGGCCGCACCACTCGCTCGTTTCCGTCCTTCTCGACGTCGTACGCGCCCTGATCGAAATAGAGCACCGTCGGTCCGGCGCTGCTGTTGCGGATGAACACGACGGCGTCACGTCCTTCGACGAACGCCGGAATGCCGACAGTCTCCTGATGAACGCCGCCGACTTCGCCGCCTGGCGTCACGACCGTGATCTCCTGCTGGCCGGACAGACCCTTGAATGACTTCTCGATCCGGAACGTCGTGTAGGTGAGGATGAAGCGATGGTCGGCGTCCCAGTGCGACTCTTTCTTCACCGCATGCCCGAGGACGATCGCGGCTGCGCGGTCGACTTTTTCGTCGAAGGTGGCCGCTTTCGACAGCGTGGCACCGACGCGAGGGACCGCGAGGGAGAGCAGCAACGCAGCGAGGGCAAACGCTCGGTTATTTGGAGTCATCCGGTACTGGACAACAGCAATCGGTACGCCATTGCTATTCCAGACAACTGCGGATGAACTCGCTTACGACCGCAAGCGATTCCATCGTGACCTGATGGCCCATTCCGAACTCGTGGTAGTCGGGCGAGAGGCCGTTCTGCTCGAGAACGCGGCGAGCGCGGCGAGCCATGTTCACGTTGATCATTTCGTCGTTGGTGCCGTGGACGATCAGGATGCGCTGCGCTTTTCGCGCGGCGAGCTCAGGCAGGTCCTGCTCGTATAGCGCGCCGCTCATCGCGACGATTCCGGCGACCGGTTGGGCCGCGCGCAGCCCGGCATCGAGAGCCATCAGCGCTCCCTGCGAGAAACCGCCGAGCACGACCTTGCCGGAGGGTGTGGGAAACCGCTTGATCGCCGCGTCGAGGAACTCGAGCACCAGCCGTCGCGATTTTCCGAGGGAGACGGGATCGGGGGGAAGCCCGTCGAACCAGGTGAAGCCGAACGTCAAGCCCGGCGCCGCTTCCCACGGGTTCGGCGCGTTCGGGAACACGAATCGGTAGCCCGTCGGACCATCAATCATCGGCGCGATGTCAGCCAGGTCATTTGCGTCTGCGCCTCGCCCGTGCATGATCACCACGAGCGGCATCTCCGCCGACTCGGGACGGTTGGTCGGGGTGGTGAGGAGATAAGGGAGCGGTAAGTCCTGGCGCATCAGGTAACAGGTAACCGGTAACAGGTAACCGGAAGTGCAGGCGGCGGTTACCGGTTAGCGGTTCCCGTCATCTTCGTCGTAGAATAACCCAATTGCACGAGGTGTCCCTTGCACATCAATGACTTGCTGAAAATTGCCGCCGAGCGCAGGGCCTCCGACCTTCACATCAAGGTCGGCTCGCACCCGGTCATCCGGGTGGACGGCGAACTGGTCCCCCTCGTCGAGCTGAAACGTCTGATGCAGGAGGACACCATCGCGATGGCGTTCTCGATCATGTCCTCTCGTCAGAAGGAAAAATTCAAGAACAACTACGAGATCGACATCGCCTACTCGGTGCCGGGCCTCGGCCGCTTCCGCTGCAACATCTTCCAGCAGCGCGGCACGGTCGGCATGGTCCTCCGCGTCATTCCGGTCAAGATCCTGTCGATCCGCGAGCTGATGCTCCCGACCGTTCTCGAAAAGATCGCCGAGGAGACGCGAGGTTTGATTTTGTGCACGGGGACGACGGGTTCTGGCAAGTCGACGACGCTCGCCGCCATGATCGACTACGTCAACTCGCATCGCACCGAACACATCATGACGGTCGAGGATCCGATCGAGTTCCTGCACCGCGACAAGAAGTCGATCGTCAATCAGCGCGAAGTCGAAGTCGATACGAAGTCATTTTCGCAGGCGCTGCGCTCGGCACTCCGTCAGGATCCTGACGTGATTCTCGTCGGCGAGATGCGCGACTACGAGACGATCGAGACCGCGCTGACGGCGGCCGAAACGGGCCATCTCGTGTTCTCGACGCTGCACACTCTCGACGCGACGGAAACCGTCAACCGCATCATCTCCGTCTTCCCGCCACATCAGCAGAAGCAGATCCGCCTGCAGCTCGCGGCGGTCCTCAAAGCCGTCGTCTCGCTGCGACTTCTGCCGCGCGCCGACGGTCTCGGCCGCGTGCCGGCCGCGGAGATTCTCATCTCGACCGCGTACATCCGCGACTGCATTGAGAACAAGGACAAGACGAAGCTGATCAAGGACGCGATCGCGCAGGGCACGTCGCAGTACGGCATGCAGACGTTCGATCAGTCGCTGTACATGCTCTACAAGAACGGGCTGATCACGCTGGACGAAGCGCTTCGCCGCGCCTCGAATCCGGACGAGTTCCGCCTCAAGCTGCAGGGTATTCAGTCGACGGCCGACATGTCGCGCGAAGAGATGGAATCGAAGCTCACTCTCTCCGGCGGAACGGAGTCGAGCGATCCGTTCAACGAAGACTCGCCCTTCGACTTCTCGAACAGCGCAGGTTGATCTCTCCCGACGACTGCTACCTCGCCGCGCTGCGGATCCTGAACTACAGGTTCAACAGCGAGGAGGAGCTGCGCCGCAAGCTCAGGTCAAAACGATTCGACCGCGCCACGATCGACGAGACGGTCGCCCGTCTGCGCGATGAGAAATGGCTCGACGACGAGCGCTTCGCCGGCGCGTTCGTGCGCACGCGGCAGCAGAAGAAAATCGGGCCGAAGCGGATCGAGCGCGAGCTGCAGGCCGCGGGTGTCGATCGCGATACCGCGCGCCGAGTCGTGCGCGAGAACGAAGATCCCGACCGCGAGCGGGAGGACCTTCAGGCTGCCTGCGCCAAGCGGAAGCGGATCCTGATCCGGCGGCACGGCGAGGCGTACCTCGAGACGGCCGAAGGGCGAAAGAAATTGGCCGCGTACTTGTTGAATCAAGGTTACGATTCCGCGCTCGTCCAGAGCGTCATCAAGGAGAGTCCCGTTGCAGACGACTAGCCAGATCCGCGAGCAGTTTCTCGCGTATTTCGAATCGAAAAAGCACCGGCGCGTGGCCAGCTCGTCGCTCGTTCCGGCCGGCGACCCGACGCTCCTCTTCACCAACGCCGGCATGAACCAGTTCAAGGACCTCTTCCTCGGCCGCGAGCAGCGCGACTACACGCGTGCGTGCTCGTCGCAGAAGTGCGTCCGCGCCGGCGGAAAGCACAACGATCTGGAGAACGTCGGACGCACCGCGCGCCATCACACGTTCTTCGAGATGCTCGGCAACTTTTCGTTCGGCGACTACTTCAAAGCGGATGCGATCAAGTACGCGTGGGAGCTTCTTGTCGACGGTTACGGTCTCGATGTGAGTCGCCTCTGGTTCACGGTCTTCGAAGGAGACGATGCCGTTCCAGCCGACGATGAAGCGGCCGAGTTGTGGGTGAAGGCCGGCGCGTCGCCGGATCGCGTGCTGCGGTTCAGTAAGAAGGACAACTTCTGGTCGATGGGCGACACCGGTCCGTGCGGGCCGTGCTCGGAGATCCACTACTTCCGCGGCGACGACATGTCGAAGAACGTGGCCGGGCTGGTGAACGGGCCCGGCGACGACACGATGGAGATCTGGAACCTCGTGTTCATGCAGTACGACCGCGACGCGACCGGCACGCTGACGCCGCTGCCGGCTCCGTCCGTCGATACCGGCATGGGCCTCGAGCGCATCGCCAGCGT
>DASWBH010000070.1:0-11236 GCA_036390755.1 Thermoanaerobaculia bacterium | reverse complement strand
CGGCGCGTGCTCGACGAGCAGCGCCTCGATGCGGCTGGCGCGCATGGTCGTCTCGTCGTACTTGAAATCGAGCTCCGGCGTGTAGCGCAGGTGGATGCGTTTGCCGAGAAATCCGCGGATGCGGCCGCGCGAGTCCTGCAGCTCCTTGACCGCCGCCTTCGTCTCGTCTTCCTTGAACCCGCTGACGAACACGCGCGCGAAGTGCAGGTCGGGGCTGACGTCGATGCCGGTGATCGAGATGAGGCCGAGCGGTGCGGTCCTCAGGTCGTGGCGAAGCACTTCCACGAGCGCGTCGCGGAGCATTTCGCCGACCTTGCTGGTGCGCCTGGTCTTCTTCATAGACTTGCCATCTCGTCGAACTCGAGTTTCTCGCTCGTCCAACCCGCGAGCGTCGCGTCGGTGTTCGACTCGATGAAGCCGATGATTCTATCGAGTTGCGCGTCCGCCGCGGCGTTGTCGACCGTGACGAAGGAGATGCCGATCCGGGCGCGCTGATGAACGTCGTGCAAAGCGACTTCCGCTGCGGAGATCTCGAAGCGATTCCGCAGCTTGTCGCGAAGGCTCTTCACGACCATGCGCTTCTCCTTCAGGCTCTGCGCGTAAGAGATGTGGATTTCGTAGATTGCAACGACAACGAGCATGTGGTCGCGGGTCGCGGGTCGTTTCTCCTGCGACCTGCGACCTGCCAACTACGCGAGCGCCGGCTCCAGCTTCTCGACCTTGAAGGCCTCGATGACGTCGCCGACCTTGATGTCCTGGAACCGCTCGATGCCGATGCCGCACTCGAAGCCCTGACGCACTTCCGACACGTCGTTCTTGAAGTGCCGCAGCGAGCCGATCTTCCCTTCGAAGATCACCCGGTTGTCGCGCAGCAGGCGCACGCTGGAGGTGCGCGGGATGATGCCGTCGATGACCATACATCCGGCCACGATGCCCGCTTTCGGCACCTTGAACGTGTTCCGCACTTCCGCGCGTCCCTGGAAGACTTCCTGGAACTTCGGCTCGAGCAGACCGGTCATCGCCGCCTTCATCTCGTCGACCAGGTTGTAGATGACCGTGTACATGCGGATGTCGACGCCTTCCTTCTCGGCGAGGTCGGCGGCGTTCCGCTCGGGACGAATGTTGAATCCGACGATGATCGCGTCGGACGCGGTCGCCAGCAGGACGTCGTTCGTCGAGATCGCACCGACCGAGGCGTGGATGACGTTGACCTTGACCTGATCGGTCGAGAGTTTTTTCAACGTGTCGTTGAGCACTTCCACCGAGCCCTGCACGTCGGCCTTGATGATGAGGTTGAGCTCTTTGGCCGTGCCGGTCTGCATGCGCTGGAAGAGCTGGTCGAGCGACATGCGGCCGCCCTTCGACTGCGCGGCCTCGCGCGCCTTCTCCTGGCGCATCTGGCCGATGATGCGGGTCTGCGTCTCGTCGTCGAGCACCTGCAGCGTATCGCCGGCGTTCGGAACTTCGTCGAAGCCGGTGACCTGAACCGGCGTGGCCGGTCCCGCTTCCTTGACGCGCTCGCCGCGCTGGTCGGTCATCGCGCGGACGCGTCCCCACGTCTGGCCGGAGAAGAAGCTGTCGCCGATGCGCAGCGTGCCGTCCTGCACGAGGACAGTCCCTACGATGCCGCGGCCGACTTCCTTCTGCGCTTCGAGCACGACGCCCTTCGCGGCCTGCTCCGGATTCGCCTTGAGGTCGAGGAGGTCGGCCGTGAGGAGAATCATGTCGAGCAGATCGTCGATGCCCTGCTTCTTCGTCGCCGAGACCTCGACCGATACGACGTCGCCGCCCCACTGTTCGACCTGCACGCCGTTCTCGGCGAGCTCGCGGCGGACGCGCTCGACGTTCGCATTCTGCTTGTCGATCTTGTTGATCGCGACGATCATCGGCACCTTGGCCGCGCGCGCGTGATCGATCGCTTCCTTCGTCTGCGGCATGACGCCGTCATCGGCCGCGACGACGAGGATGACGAGGTCCGTCACCTTCGCTCCGCGCGCACGCATCATCGTGAAGGCCTCGTGACCCGGCGTATCGAGGAAGGCGATCCTCCGTCCTTTCTTCTCGACCTGGTACGCGCCGATGTGCTGCGTGATGCCGCCCGCTTCACCCCCCGCGACGTTGGTCTCGCGGATTGCGTCGAGCAGCGACGTCTTGCCGTGGTCGACGTGGCCCATGACCGTGATGATCGGCCCGCGTGGAACCGTGCCGGTGGTCGTCGACTTCTCCATCGCTTCCAGCTCGACGGCCTCTTCGAACGAGACCATCTCCGCTTCGAAGTCGAGATCCTTCGCGATCTCCAGCGCGAGCTCGGCGCCGAGGGGCTGGTTGATGGAGACCATGAGGCCCTTCTTCATCAGAAGGTGCTTCATCAGGTCGTTGGCCTTGATCCCCAGCTTGTCCGCCAGCTCCTTCACCGTCACGCCCTCGGAGAGCGCGACCTTGCCGGTCGGACGCTTGAACTCGAGGACCTTGCCGGAAACCGGCGCGGCCTGCTTGCGCGTGTCGCGGCGAGCCGACGGCGCGTGCTTCTTCTCTTCTTCGCCCTCGACCGGCTCCGGCATCACGATGTCGGGACCGAGGTCGTCGTTGATGATCTGCGTTCCGGAGAACGGACCCTTCGTGAACAGCGAGTCATCGACTTCGACTACGCGCTCCTTCTTCACGCCCTTGCCGGCCGGCTTCTTCTTCTCGCGACCTTCTTCGCCCTGTTCGGGGCGCTTCTTTCCGCGAATGCCGAGACCACCGGCGCCGGGAGGCGGCGGAGGCGGAGGCGCCATCGGACGGCCGCTGCTGGGACGAAGCCCCGGACCGCTTGCGCGCATGCCCGTGCCCGGACCAGCCGGACGCGGGGACATCGGACGGCCTTCACCCGGACGCGTTGCGCCGGCGGGACGCGCGGCCATTCCGGGACGCGGTGCGCCCGGGGCTGCCGGCCGCGGCGATGCCGGCCGGAAGTTCGGCGCCGGCTGCTGGCCGGCGTAATTCGGACGGGCGGTCGGAGCGCTTGTCGTGCGGGCACGAGGACCGGTCGCGCCGGTCGGACGACGATCGACAGGCGCCGCCGGCCGCGCCGGAGCATGCGGCTTGGCCGCCGCGGGCTCGGCCTTCGGCGCCCGCTCTGCTTTCGGTGCGGCGGCGCCGGCTTCGCCGGCAGCAGCTGCCGGCATCGGCGGAGCGGCCGGCGCGACAGCCGGCTTCGATTCGACGACTGCCGGCGCTTCCTTGGCGGCGCGCTCTTCGTCCTCGGCAGCCTGGATGAACTCCGGGATGATCACCGACGGCGGAGCGGGCGCGGCGATCGGTTCCTCGGCCGGCGGAGCTTCCTTCTTCGCGCGGACGGGCGGCTTGACGATGGGCCGAGGCGGGCGGACGGCTTCTTTCTTCTTCTCGGGCTGAGGCTTGTCTTCGCGCATGATGACGCTGCGCGTGCGCGTCAAAAGCTTCTTCCCGGTGATGAGCGCCTGGATCACTTCAGGTTCCAGAACCTGATTCGCGTCCGACACCTCGGCGCCGAGCGACTGAAGCTGAAAGATCACGTCCTTCTCGGACTTTCCCATCCGCTTCGCGATGTCGCTCACCTTGATTTTCGCTGCCGCCATTCGATCTCCTGTGGGTCCCGGGTGTCATGCTGAGCGGAGCGAAGCATCCCGTGATGGGCGGGATCCTTCGTCGTCTTCGCCTCTCAGGATGACACGGATTCTTCTTCCTGCTTCTCGTCGGAAGCTGCCTCGGCCTGCTGCTCTTCAGCGGTTCCTTCGGCTTCTTCTTCCTGGTACGTCTCTTCTTCTATCGTTTCAGTCGATTCCACCTGTTCGTGACGGCGCGCCACCTCGATGATCTGCGACGCCATCTCCTCGTCGACGCCGTCGATCGCGGTGAGGTCCTCGACCGACGCGTTCACGACCGAGTCGAGATCGTCATAGCCGGCCGCTTCGAGCCTCTCCGCCCACTCTTCCGGCATCTCGTCGATGTCGTGGACGTTGGTCTGCGACCGCGACTCGGCCATGGCTTCCTGCAGCATCGCCGAAAGCGCGTCGGCCACTTCGCCCTTCACTTCCTCTTCCGACTTGATGTCGATCTTCGCGCCGATCAGCTCGGCGGCCAGGCGGACGTTGAGTCCGCGCTTGCCGATCGCGAGCGAGAGCTGGTCGTTGTCGACGATGACGTCGAGGTGAGGCCGGTGGGCCATCTCGTCGCTCGTGACGCTGACGCGCGTGATCTTTGCCGGCGCGAGCGAGTTCTGCGCGAACACGACGATGTCGTCGTTCCAGGGAATGATGTCGATCTTTTCGCCGCGCAGCTCGCGGATGATCGACTGCACGCGAGAGCCCTTCATGCCGACGCAGGCGCCGACCGGATCGACGTCGCGCTCGCGCGACGACACGGCGATCTTCGCGCGCTCGCCCGGCTCGCGCACCGCGCCTTTGATGACGACAGTGCCGTCGTAGATCTCCGGCACTTCCATCTCGAAGAGCTTGATGAGCAGCCGCGGATCGGTGCGCGAGAGCACGACCTGCGGTCCCTTAGGCTGCGTGTGCACGTCGATGATGACGGCCTTGATGCGATCGCCCTGCGAGTAGCGCTCTGCCCTCGACTGCTGCGACCGCGGGATGATCCCCTCGGTCTTGCCGTTGAGGTCGATGATCATGTCGCCGCGCTCGAAGCGCTTGACGTACCCGTTCTCGAGCTCGCCGAGCTTGTCCTTGAATTCGTTGTAGACCTTCTCCCGCTCGGCCTCGCGGACCTTCTGATAGAGGACCTGCTTGGCCGACTGCGCGGCGATGCGGCCGAACTCCGCGGCCGAACCGGTCAGCGGGATGTGGACTTCGTCGCCCTGCTCGACATCCTGGTCGATCTTCTGCGCTTCCCAGGTGCGGATCTGCGTGTGCGGATCCTTCACCACGTCGACCACTTCCTTGGTGATGTAGTCGAGCTTGAGCGTGCCGCCCACCTGGGCGTCGGGGTCGACCTTGTGCGCCTGGTCGAGCGTCCACTGCGCCTGAGGATCTTCGATCTGGTTCTCGTCCTCGACGATCTCCTTCACGACCTGGATCTTCACACCGCCGGTGGTGCGGTCGAGGAGCGTCTCGAGCGGCTCGCGCGTCTTGTAGTACTTGCGCGCGGCCGTGGAGAGAGCATCCTCCAGGGCCTTGAACACCCGCTCCACGTCGATCGACTTCTCGTACGCGAGGGATTTCACGTTCTTGCTGAGATTCTCGTCGAACATCTTTTTTGGCTCCTCGGGATTCGGGGTTCGGGATTCGGGATTCGGGTCCCCCGCCCGCGAATCCCGAATCCCGAATCCCTAATCCCGAATCACATTTCGATCTCTAATCTCGTTTCTTTGATCTCGCTCAACGGGATCTCGTAGTCCGGATCCTTCTTCATCACCGGATCGGTCACCACGACTCTGCTGCCGTCGAACTCTTTCAACCTGCCCACGATCACGTGCAGGCCGCGAATCGCTTTCGCGGTCTTCACGCGCACCATCCGCCCTGTGAATTTCTGGTAGTCCGAATCTTTGTAGAACTTGCGGTCGAGGCCGGGAGACGAGATCTGAAGCTCGTACTCGGCGGGCACGACGTCGTCGACATCGAGGTACGTGGAGACCTGCTGCGAGACGAGCTGGCAATCTTCGAGCGTGACGCCGCCCTCCTTGTCCATGTCGACGCGCAGGAGGTAGCCGCGGCCCTGCTTCTTGTACTCGATGTGCACGAGTTCGAGCCCTTCGGAGGTCACGATTTTTTCGATCTCTCTTTCCACTCGTTCCGGTAAGTTGCTCATAGAACAAAAAAAGCGGCCGAATCGGCCGCTTTCGAAAGTAAGCTGCTCGAAAGCCGTCGAGATAATAACACCTGCAACCGGCGGCTACAACATACGTTTATCGACCAGCCATTCCGTCCTTGGTCCTCGGTCCTCGGTCCTCGGTTGGGTGGCGGGAAACCGAGGACCGAGGACCGAGGACCGAGGACGTACGCTACGGCTCGAACCGTCCTGGCGTGATCCCCTCGCCTTCCATGATCGAGAGCTGTGCGAAGAGCTGGATCATCCGGCGCCCTTCCTTGTCCGACTTCTGGTACGCCTCGCACAACAGATCAGCCTGCGCCCGATCCTCGGTCGCGGAGATCGTGAATCCTTCGATGGGCTGACCGGGATCATGAGTGCGCTTGCGCCGCCATGTGTTGTTCTCGAGGTGGTAGCAGATGTAGCCGGTGTCCTTGGCGATGCGCGAGGTCGGCAGCGCGGTCTCGCCGACGATCTTCGCGACATCCTTGGTGTTCGCGGTGAGCTGACCTCCGTAGCGGAAGATCGGCATCTTCTCGACGTCGTGCTGCGGCATCTCGCCGCGCGCGTTCATCTTCTGCTCTTCGAGCGCGCGGCTGATGAAGCGCGCGATCATCTTCTTGAGCTTCGCCTTCATCTCGGCCGTCGTGTCTTCGAACTCGAGGCCGGAGTGGTAGACGGTCAAACCATCCGCGCCGACGGAGAACCGTTCCAGTCGCGAGCGGACGATGCGGCACTCGGTGATGATTTCTTCGTCGTCCCAGGTGAACGCCAGCCTGGACCGGCCGCCGGCGACGAGCGGCATGTGGTGCTCGACGCGGGCCCCGAGGACGCTGATGTCGACCAGGACGACCTGTGCGGTGCCGAGGCGTGCGACCACCGGAGTCGCGAGGTGAATCCGCTGCACACGCCGAGTGCGGGGCGGCTGCATGGTCGTGGTTAGATCATACCGGCCAAGTAGCTCTTTACAAACAGGAAGGCCGCGCGTGATCGCGCGGCCTTCGAAAAAAGATTCCGTGTGAAAAAACTTAGTGGCTGCCGTGTCTCGCGGAGTGGCGGAGATTGCTCTTGCCGGAGCCGGCGCCGTAGATCACGTCGAGCGCGGTGCCGCTGAGCGACTTCTCGTAAACGGCTTCGAGAGTCGTGGCGTCCTGCGTGGCGTTGTCGAGGACCGAGCCGTAGGCGAGGAATCCGGGGCAACCGTCAGGCAGGCAGGTCGACGGAGCGTCGCTCGTCGGCTGACTGTTCGTCTGCGAGATCGTGACGAACGCATTGGTCGACGTCGCGCCCGTTCCGAATGCCGAGAACATCGCCGAGACGTTGTTCTGCACCGAGGCGAGAGGACCGAGCGTCGTGGTGAAGTCGCTGCCGATCTGCTGGCCGGTCGCGCCGTTGAACAGCTTCACGACCATCGTGGTGGTCGAGAACTGCGACGCGTTCATCAGACCGATGTTCCCGCGGAACGTTCCGGTCTGTCCGCTCGTGCCGGTGTTGCGCAGACCTGTGATGAACACTTCACCGAGGCCGTTCGAGGCCTGGCGCGAGCTGACGAAGTTGTACCAGGGAATGCCGGGCATGTCCTGGCCATTCGTCGGCTGGCCGACCGGGTTCGTCTGACCGGCCGGGATCGAGTAGATGCGGCTCTCGACCACGATGTCACGGAAGTTGATGCTGTTGCCGTTGGCGTCCTGCGTGCCGATGCAGTCGGCGTTCTGCAGGCAGCCGTTGAAGATCAGCGAGCCGAACGCGCTCGCCTGTCCGAGCGCCGTCGGAAAGAAGTCGACGATTTCCTTGCGCTCGCCGGGACGAAGCGTGATGACGTTGTCGAAGAAGCAATTGGTGGTGCCGGCAGGCGCACAGGTGGCGATGCCACCCTGACCCTGCGGGACGTAAATGACCGAGACGGTGACCCCATCGGTGAGGCTCACATTGGAAAGCCACACGTCCGAGACGAATGTTGCGTTCGCGCTGGCTACGTGGCCGGCAACCGGGATGTAGACCTGATCGGCAGCCCGGAAGTTGCTGGCCATTGCACCGGCGGCCACAAGGATAAGTGCCGCGCTTACGGCAACATGCTTCAATTTGAACATTAGTCTCCCCTTTACTCCGTGATTAGTTGAACAGCAGACTGCACCATCTGGCGAATCGTTGACGCATTCTAAAAGAAACCGCGGGATGTCTGAGACAAAAACTTCCGGTGAACTGCGAGCCGTTATTGTGCCTGAAGAGAGCGCGGGTGCGCGACTCGATCGAGCGCTGAGCGAGCTCTTCCCTGAACAGAGTCGCAGTTACCTCGCGCGGCTGATCGAGCAGGGGCACGTTCTCGTTGATACGAAACAGGCGACGAAAACGTCACAGCGCGTCGTCGCAGGTCAATCGATTTCCGTTGCCTTTCCTCCGCCCGAGCCGACCGAAGTCGAGTCGCAGGAGATCCCGCTCTCGATTCTTTACGAAGACGTTGACCTCGTCGTCATCGACAAACCTGCAGGGCTCGTCGTGCATCCGGCCGCGGGTCACGCCGACCGGACGCTCGTCAACGCGCTGCTCTTTCACGTGCGCGATCTGAGCGGCATCGGCGGCGAGCTGCGCCCCGGCATCGTGCATCGTCTCGACAAGGACACGAGCGGGGTGATGATCATCGCCAAGAACGATCGGGCGCATCGCGCGCTCGCCGCCGCATGGGGCACCGACCGCGTCCGCAAGGAGTACCTCGCGCTCGTCTACGGCACGCCGGCGAAGGAACGCGGCACGATCGACGCGCCGATCGCGCGTGATCCGCGCGACCGCAAACGGATGGCCGTCCTCAAAGGCGGCCGCGCCGCCATCACCGACTACGAAGTCGTCGAGCAATTTCGATACGTGTCCCTGCTGCGATGCTCGCTGCGCACCGGGCGCACGCACCAGATCCGCGTGCATCTCAAGCACATCGGACATCCGATCGTCGGCGATCCCGTCTACTCCGGCCCGCAGTGGCGCGGCATTCCGGACAAGCGTCTGCAGAAAGTGCTCGCGTCGATGAAGCGGCAGGCGTTGCACGCGGCGCGGATCACCATTGAGGGACGTTCGTTCGAGGCGCCGCTGGCAGCGGACATGGCGGCGGTGATGGCGGAGCTGCGAGGCCACCGGAGCACGTCATTCTGAGCCGCATAGACGGCGAAGAATCTGGGCGGGGGCGCGATTCCACCGCCCAGATTCTTCGCCGTCTACGCGGCTCAGAATGACTTCTTCACAGCAGCATCCCCGCAATGGTGGCCGTCAGAAAGTTCGCCAGCGTTCCCGCAAACATCGCCCGCATGCCGAGGCGCGCGAGGTCGCCGCGGCGCGACGGCGCGAGCGAGCCGATGCCGCCGATCTGAATGGCGATCGACGAGAAGTTCGCGAATCCGCACAGGGCGTAGGTCGTGATCGTGAAGCTGCGCTGCGCCAGACTCGATCCCACACCCGGCTCGCCGAGCTTCGCGAAGGCGACGAATTCGTTGAGCACCATGCGCGTACCGAGAAGATTGCCGACCGTCAGGCTGTCCTTCCACGTCACGCCCATCGCCCACGCGATCGGCCGGAAGATGTAGCCGAGGACGATGTCCAGGCTCGCCGGGAACCACCAGACGTACCCGTGCACGGCGCCGAAGATGCCGTTGACCATCGCGATGAGCGCGATGAAGGCGATGAGCATTGCCGCGACGTTCAACGACAGGTGCAGGCCTTCGATCGCGCCGCGGCCGGCCGCGTCGATGATGTTCACGTCCTGCTTGGGCACGACCACCTCGACGTCGCCGCCCGTCTTCGGCTGATCGACTTCGGGCACGATGATCTTCGCCATCATGATCGCGCCGGGCGCGGTCATGATCACGGCCGTGAGCAGGTGAATCACGTCCACCTTCGCGACGAGAACGTACGCGGCCATGATGCCGCCGGAGATGTGCGCCATGCCGGCCGTCATGACCGTCATCAGCTCCGACATCGTCATCTCCGGCAGAAAGGGCCGGATCGTCAGCGGCGCCTCGGTCTGGCCCATGAAGATCGACGCCGCAACGGACGTCGACTCTGCGCCCGAAGCGCCCATGAATCGCGTCATGAGCTTGGCGAAGAACTTCACGATGAGCTGCATGATGCCGAGGTAGTACATGACGGCGAAGATCGAGGCGATGAAGATGATGGTCGGCAGGACCTGCGTCGCGAACACGAAGCCGACGGTCTTGTTGTTCGGATCGCCGACGGATCCGAACACGAACGTCGATCCGACCTGCGTGTAGGCGATGAACTTGTTGACGACTTCCTTCAGGTTCGCGAAGAGGTACTTCAGCAGGTTGTACGCGAGGAACACCACTGCCGCGAACACGCCGAAGCCGTACCAGAGAAAGCGGCGCGACGACTCCGGAAGTGTTCCGGCGATGAAGTAGACGAACACGGCGACGAGGACGAACACACCTGCCGCCAGCAGCTGACTGCCGGGAAAGCCGAACAGCCGCGAGATCTGTTCGCCCTTCAGGACCGCGATGGCGGTGAGGATCTGAAGGATCAGACCCCACATCACCGTCTTCCAGCGGATGGCGCGCTTGTTGTTCGACATCGCGTACGCGATGGCGAGGATGAGTACGAAACCGATGATTGCGGAGAAGCGTTCGAGTTCCACGCGGGCGGAAGGATAAAGCATTTCTGCTTTCTGCTTTCTGCTTTCTGATTTACATTGCGCCGCGATGATCAAGCCAATCGACGACGCCGTTGCATACGTCAGATCGAGAACCAGACTTCAGCCCAGGGTCGGCGTCGTCCTCGGCTCGGGTCTCGGCAACGTCGTCAACGCCATCGATGTCGAGACGGAGATTCCGTACGCGGAGATCCCCGGCGGCAAAGCCTCCACCGTCATCGGCCACTCCGGAAAAATGATCCTCGGACGCGCCGGCGATGTGCCCGTGGTCGTGCTCAGCGGCCGCATGCACTACTACGAAGGCCACGAGATGCCGGAAGTCATGCTGCTGTCGCGCGTCGTCGGGCGGCTCGGCATCACGAAGCTCGTCGTGACGAATGCGGCCGGCGGCGTCAACACTTCGTTCAAAGCGGGCGATCTGATGCTGATCACCGATCACATCAACTTCATGGGCGTGAATCCGCTGCGCGGCGCGAACGTCGACGAGTTAGGGCCGAGATTCCCCGACATGAGCGAGGCCTATCCGGAGTCGCTGCGGAACATCGCGAAGGGAGTGGCGAAAGAGCTCGGGATCTCGCTGCGCGAAGGCATCTACCTCGCGCTGTCGGGACCGACGTACGAGACGCCCGCGGAGATCCGCGCGTTCCGCACCCTCGGCGCCGATGCGGTGGGCATGTCGACCGTGCCCGAGGTCATCGCCATGTCCCACATGAACATCCCGGTTCTCGGCATCTCGTGCATCACGAACATGGCCGCGGGAATCCTGAAGCAGAAGCTCGGACATGTGGAAGTGATGGAGACGAC
>DASWBH010000069.1:0-10410 GCA_036390755.1 Thermoanaerobaculia bacterium | reverse complement strand
AATCTGGAATTACGACCCGCAGAAGATCGGGCTCGAGTTCGTGTCGCGGATTCCGAAGCCGCCGATGGAGGACGTGATCAAGTCGGCGATCGGGATTCCGACCGAGGGGTATTTGCATCAGTTGCATTTCTACTATCCGATTGAAGGCGGCTACGAGTCCGTCGTGCACGCGTTCGCGAAACGCGTGAAAGGCGAGATCACGACGAGCTGGCCCGTGACAGAAATCGAGTGGCTCGACGAGCACTGGCACGTGCGCACGAAAAGTGGCGAGGAGCGGCTCTATCACGAGCTGGTCTCGACGATTCCGGTTCATGAGCTGCTCGAGGTCTGGCCCGCGGCGCCGCAGCAGGCTCGCGACGCGGCCGCTCGCCTTCGGTACAACTCGCTGATCAACGTGCTCCTAGGACTCGACGAAGATCGCGGCTATCCGTACACGGCGCTCTACGTTCCCGACCCGGAGATCCCGTTCCACCGCGTCTCGTTCCCGAAGAACTTCAGCGAGCACATGGTGCCGCCGGGCAAGTCGAGCATCATGGCCGAGATCACGGCGCACGAAGGAGATGGCCTGTGGACGCTGAGCGACGACGAAATCGTGTCGCGCGTCTGCGCCAGTCTGCGGACGATGGGCTTCCTCGACCCGGGCAGCGTTGCGTACAAGCGCGTCGTGCGGATCACCTACGGATATCCCGTGTACGACCTCGAGTACCGGAAGAACGTGACGGAGCTGCGCGAAGCGATCGCGCGCGCCGGCGTGCGTCTCCTGGGCCGCTTTGCGCAGTTCGAGTACATCAACTCCGACGTGTGCGTCGAGCGCGCGATCGCGCTCGCCAACGAGCTCTGATGAAGCTGACGGTGGCGATGATCACGATGAACGAGGAGGGTGCGATCGCGAAGGTCGTCGACGATATCCGCCGTGCCGCTCCGGATGCGGAAATCCTCGTCGTCGACTCCAGCCGCGATCGCACCGCTGAAATTGCAGAGGGCCTCGGCTGCCGCGTGATCAGGCAGTTTCCGCCGCAGGGTTATGGGCCGGCGATGGACCGCGCGGTGCGCGAAGGCAGCGGTGACGTGGTCGTCACGCTCGACTGCGATGACACTTATCCCGTCGACATGATCCCGGAGCTCGTTCGCCGCGTTGCTGCGGGAGCCGATCTCGTCAACACCACTCGCGTGAAGCGCCGGCCGAAGGCGATGCCGCTCGCGAATTTCCTCGCCAATCGCGTGTTTGCGCTCGGCGCGCGCGTGCTGCACGGCCTCCGCACGACGGACGTGCACAGCGGCATGCGCGCGTATCGCAAGTCGATGATCGAACGCGTGCGGTGGAACGCGCGCGGCCCGGCGCTGCCGGTCGACATGCTCGTGATTCCGTATCGAATGGGCTTTCGCGTTGAAGAGGTGCCGATCGATTACCGCGAACGCGTCGGCACGACCACGTTGAACCGATGGGCGAGCACGGTGTGGACGTTCAAGAGGCTCTGGCGCGCGCGGCGCGTGCGCGCGGGCGAATGAAAGTCGTGATCCTCGCGGGCGGCCTCGGCTCGCGCCTGGGCGCGCTCGCGCGCGGGCTGCCGAAGCCGATGATCACGGTTGCCGGCCGCCCTTTTCTCGAGCTCGTGATCGACTCGTTCGCGTCGCGCGGCCTGAGAGAGTTCGTCCTGCTCGTCGGCCACCACGGCGATGTCATCGAGGCGCACTTCCGTCACGGCGACGGCTTCGGCGTGCGCATCGAATACAGCCGCGAGAAGGAGCTCCTCGGTACCGGCGGCGCCCTTCGCGAGGCGAGCCATCTGATTTCCGATCGATTCATCCTCACGTACGGCGACGTCCTGCGCCGCTTCGACTACGATCGCTTCGTGGACGAGCATCCCGACAACTGCCTCGCGGTGTACCCGCGCATCGATGAGGGCAACACCGACGCGGCGAACGGCGTCGTCACGCGCTTCGACAAGAGCGCGAAGGATCTGCCGTACGTCGATGCCGGCTTTTCCGTTCTGCGGCGCGAAGTGCTCGACCTGCTGCCGCCGGATCGCCCGTGCTCGTTCGAAGCCGAGGTGTATTCGAAGCTGGCGGTGCGCCGGGAGCTCGAGGCCGAAGTGGTCGACCGGGAGTTCTTCGACATCGGAACGCCCGCGGAGCTGGCCAGGACGAGGAGGGAGCTGGGGGCGTGAGGGTTCTCGTCACCGGCGCCGCGGGATTCATCGCCTCGAACCTCATCCCGCGCCTGCTCGCGCGCGGAGATGAAGTCTGGGGCATCGACAACTTTTTCCTCGGCAAGCGCGCTTACGTCGTCAAACACGAGCGCTTTCATTTTCACGATTTCGACCTGCTCGATCTCGAACAGGTCGTCGCCGTGATGGAACGCGCGAAGCCCGATCTGATCTGGCACCTCGCTGCCAACAGCGACATCAGCTACGGAACGAAGTACACGGACTTCGACCTCAAAGGCGGCACGCTCGCGACGTACAACGTGCTCGAATCGATGCGGCGCACCGGCGCGGTGCAGATCATCTTCTCGTCGAGCGGAGCGGTGTACGGCGAGCCGGCGGTGATGCCGACGCCGGAAGATTACGGGCCGATTTTCCCGATCTCGCTCTATGCCGCGAGCAAGGTCGCCTGCGAGACTCTCATCACGGCGTTCGGGCACAACTACGAGATGCGCTGCTGGATGTTCCGCTTCGGCAACATCGTCGGGCCGAATCCGACGCACGGCGTGATCCACGACTTCGTCCTGCGCCTCCGCGACAACCCGCGCGAGCTCGTGGTCCTCGGCGACGGCACGCAGTCGAAGCCGTACGTTCACGTCACCGACTGCATCGACGGAATCGAGTTCGGCTACCGCAACGCGCGCGAACAGGTGAACTGCTTCAACCTCGCCGTCGACGACCAGACGTCGGTCACCGAGATCGCCGAGTGGACGATTCACGCGATGGGCATCGAGCGCGACTCGATCGAGGTGAAGTACACCGGCGGACCGCGCGGCTGGAAAGGCGACGTCGCTCAGGTGAAGCTCGACACGCGGCGGATGGCGAAGCTGGGATGGCGTCCGAAGCTGACCAGCCGGGAGGCTGTGAGGCGCTCGATCGGCGAGATCGTCGAGCAATTTCGAAACGGACCGCTTTCGTGAAGCGACTGCTCGTCATCGTCACCGCGCTCGCCGCGGCGGTGCGTCTGCTGCCCGTCCTCGGACTTCAGCCGCTGAACTGGGACGAGATCGAGTTCTTTCGCGCAACCGACTGGGTGCGCCAGGGTCTCGTGCCGTATCGCGATTTCTGGGAGCATCACACGCCGCTGCAGTGGTACCTGTTCGCGCCGTTTTCTGCGCTGACCAGCAGCCCGGGCGCGGCAGCGATCGTCTGGATGCGCATCGTCCAGGTGCCGCTGTGGATCGCGACGTTCTGGCTGGCCAACGTGTGGATGCGCCGCTCGGGACTGGGCCCGATCGGCCGCTGGACGGCGATGGCGCTGGCGACGTGCAGCTCGCTGCTGATGCTGCCCGCCGTCGAGTTTCGCGTGGATGTCCTCGGATGCGCGGTGTATCTGGCGGCGCTTGTGGCGCTTTCGCCCTCTCCCGCTGGCGGGAGAGGGTGGCGCGACGCGCCGGGTGAGGGCCCCTCATCCGCGGCTACGCCGCACCTTCTCCCCGCTCCGCGGGGCGAAGGCGGACTGCGTCCCTTCCTCGCCGGCCTGCTCCTCTGCCTGGCCGGCTACGCGAACCTCCGCCTCGGCCCGCTGCTCGCGTTAACTGTTCTTCTTTACGGCATCGTCGATACGCGGGAGCGTCGGTGGCGGTTCAAGCCGCGCGTCTTCACTGTCGTGGCCGGCGTGCTGGCGATGCTCGCGGCCGGCGTGGGCTACATCGCGCTTCGCGGTGCACTTCGACCGCTTTACCAGCACGTCTGGGTCGAGAACATCCTCGGCGATCGGTGGGCGCAGAACATCCCGTTCGCGTTCGTGCACCGGATGATCGTGCCGTTCGGCATTCGCATCTACGGTGCCGGCAAGGCCTTCGAGTGGACCGGCATCGACATCGCCGGCGCAGCCATCGTCGTCCTCGGCCTCATCGGCCTCGCGCGCGGCCTCGCTCGTTTCCGCGAGCCCGACCAGATGTTCGTCCTCGCCGTTCTGCAGCTCGCGAACATGGCGTTCATCTGGAAAATGAAGTTCGTCTACAACTACCACCTCGAGATCGTCGTGATGCTGATGCTGCCGTTCGTCGCGGCAGAGGTGGAGAGGTGGGCGCCGATGCGCGCGATCGCGGCGTTCACGATCGCGGCGATGCTCATCAGCTTCGTCCTCACGATCTTTCGCGGCAAGGAGCAGGACTTCGCCTATCAGGACCTGATCATGCGCGAGGCGGACGGCCACACGCCGCCGCTCTCGAAAGTGTTCGACGGAGTCGGGTGGGCGCTGCGGCGGAAGCCGGCGTATCAGTTCTGGTTCCTGCCGGATCTGATTCGCGAGCTCGTGTCGCACGGCTACGCGTCGCCGTATCGGATCAGCGAGTGGATCGCCGATCCGCCGGCCGCGGTGATCAGCGATCGCAACGCGGCCGTCTGGCTCGCGCAGAATCCGCAGCTCGCCATCTACGTCATCCACCACTATGTGCCGCTGTGGCGCAATCTCTGGTTACCCGGGTTGAGCGTGCGACTCGATCCCGAGCACAGCGTCGCGCAATGGGTGGCGCCTGCGACGGGCGACTATCGGCTCATCGCATCGCCGGCGCTGGCGACGCATCAGTGGTTCTACCACCCGCTCGCGTATCGCATTCCCGATCGCAGCGAGCTGCGCGCCGACGCGCCGAGTGCGGTCGCCGATCTGATCTGGTACGTGAACCGCGCTCCTGCTGCTCCGCTCCGTGGACGCCTGCGGCTGCGCAAAGGCGACACGGTGAATGTCATCTCGCTTCTCTCCGAGCCGATCGGCATCTTCCTTCTTCGGGGCACGGAGAACCGCTGGTTCCGCGAGCCGCCGAACAACGTCACGCTCGATTCAGAGGGGCCGCGAAGAACTCACGTACCTGATCTCGGTCTGCTCGTCAGCGCACCGATTCCCACTTCGTCTGCGTCACCTTGAGCGCCGGGTGACTGACGAGCAGGTGCCACACCACCGCGGCGAACCCTTCGGTGTGCGGCGTGATGCGTTCATTCGAGACGATCGGAATGACGACGCATTCGTCGGCTGATTTCTTCGTGTAGCCGCCGTCTTTGCCGACGATCCCGAACACTTTCGCGCCGACGCGGCGCGCCTCGTCGATCGCGCGCACGAGATTCACCGAGACGTTCTTCTCGACGTTGCCGCCACCGACGGAGAAGATGAGGATCGCATCGTTGCCGCGCATCCGCGAGCCCTTCAGCCATTCGACGAGGCAGCCTTCCCAGCCGTCGTCGTTGATGCGCGCCGTCAGCTCGGACACGTTGTCGGTCGGCGTGTACGCCTCGAATCCGCAGATCTTGCGGAAGTCGTTCACCGCGTGACTGGCGTGACCCGCCGACCCGCCCACTCCGAGGATGAAGAGCCGGCCGCCGGCGTCGCGAACGCGGCCGAGGGCTTCGGCGAGGCGGTCGACTGCTTCGGCGTCGATGCGCCGGACGACTTCCTGCGTCTCGTCGAGGTACGTGCGGCTGAAGCTCATGGAGCTGATGGTAACCCGACCGTGTAACGGCCGACTTTGATCCGCCGCGGGTAGTGCGCGTCGATCCACTGCGCGATCTGCGGCGTGCGCTGCGCGTTCGAGATGCCGTCGATGTTCGCGAGCGTCGGATGGCCGGCGACCACGACGAACACCGGCGGGCGGCGCTCGAGCTGGTGCATCGCCTCGCGGCCGAGGGCCGGATCGGAGAGGTATGGGATGTCGTGGCATCGCGTCGATGCCGGACGGGCGAGCATGTAGTAGAGGTACTTCTCGCCCGAGTAATCGAAGATCGGGCCGGGCGGCATCGACTGCGAGAAGTGGTACAGCGCGCCGAGCTCCGCCGCCTCCTGCCGGTACGTGAAGAGGTCGTGCGCGCGTGGCAGCGGGAACGGGACGGTGTCCGGCTTCGGGCGCAGCCGCTCGCGATATGTCGAGTAGTAGTTGCCGAGCGCCTTCGCGTTCGCGATCACTTCGAAGTACGGGATCGCGGCGATCGCGATGGCGACGCCGACTGCGATGCGAGAGGCGCGTCGCGAGCGGATCAGCGGCTCGATCGCGAAGCAGACGACCATGATGCCGAGCAGCGGAAGCGAGAAGCGGAGGTGGCCCCAGGAGTGACGGCCGGCCGCCGTGCGGAATTCGAAGAACGCGGTGATCGCGAGCAGCAGGAGCGCGTTCGCACGCTGACGCTCGCCGCGCGCACCGTAGAGAATCGCGAGCGCGAACACGACTCCGTAGACGATCGGCGGAACGTAGTAGCGGACCGACGGCCACGTCATCGCGAACGGCGGCGCAGGCAGTGAGTAGATCGCGTCGAAGCATTCGGGAAGGCGGAGGAATGAGTCGCGAAAAAAGCGGCTGATGTCTGCCCGCAACGCCAGCAGGAGCAGCGGTGCAGTGAACACGATTGCAGCCGCACACGCCGCGAGCGTCTTGCGATCGAATGGTCGCGCGACGATCAGCCAGCCGGCCAGTCCGGCCACGGCGAAGAGACCGACGTCAAGACTCCAGACCAGGCCCGCTGACGCGATCGCGCACGCGGCGATTCCGTACGCGCCCCGCCGCGTGCGAATCGCGATCAGCGCGAGCCAGATCGCAAGAAGCAGCGGCAGCAATCGGAAATGCGGCGTCGACGGCAGCTGTCCTGCCGCGATCGAGCAGAGCGAGAGGATCGTGGCGCAGATCGCGCCCGTCCACGTCGACGAGAGCTCCGCCGCGATCGGGACGAGAAACGCGACTGTCGCTGTGCTGAGGATCGCCCGCATGCGGCGCGTGCGAACGATCGACGGCGGATCGCCGAGGACGAGGAGATCGAGCCCGCCGTCCGCGGCGACTGCGTGCATGAACCAGACATCGCGATACGGGCGGCCACCGGCGAGCATCACCGATGCGGGCGAGAGATTCTCGCCTTCGTGGTAGGGGTCGGCGAACTCGTAAGGGTTGTCGCGCGCGGGGAGGATCGCCGCCGTGACGATGAGCATCAGCACGCAAACGACGCCGATCCGCCCTCTCCCGCGCGCGGGAGAGGGCAGCGCGAAGCGCGGGTGAGGGCCCGATGAATAAGCGGCGATGAGCGTTACCGCGGCGGCGACGAAAAAGAGAATCGCCACGACCGCGTAGTCCCATCCCTTCGGATATCGCATGACGGAGACGAGGCCGATCCCGTGACCGGGAACCGGGAACAGCGGCTTGAGGACGACCAGCAGCGGCGCGATGAGAACCGCGGCCGCGAACCCGATCAGCGCGGGAACCGTCAGCGGCGCCGTCGCGAGCCGTTGCTTGTTCAACTCGCGCGCAGTTTAGCGCGGCGCCTTCAGTGCCGGACCGAGCGATGCCGCGCCGGAGCCGGAGTTGTCGTCGTCACCGTGAACCAGTGCGAGGCGGTCGGCTCGTGCAGCATGAAGTTCATCAGCAGTCCCGCCGATTTCTTCGAGCCTGCGTCCGACAGCGTGAACCCGTCGCTCTCGAAGTCGCTGCGCTGCCACGTCAGTCCGTCCGAGCGCGGAATCGTCCCCTCGGCCCACATGTACGGTCCCCACGTCGCCCACGGAGCTTTTCCCTCCGTGTAGCTGAGATCGCCGATCCGCGGGTCCCACATCTCGCCTTTGTGGATGAATTCGATCTGTCCGAGGACGACCCAGCGGGGAACGAAGCCATCTTCGTAGGCGAAAGGCTCGCCGAGCGTGTGCGAGGTGTCGTAGCCGCCGTACTCGGGATCGGAGAGATACGCGACCGCCAGGTTCGGATAGTGCTGCTTGAGCGCGCGGAGCGTGTTCGCGACCGAGGCTTTGACGAGATAGGAGTCGGCGTACTGGATCGGCAGAGGCGTGAACGGGTTCTCGTTGATCTGCTGGATCCATACGGCCTGCACCTGCGCTTCGGTCACCCCGGCCGGAACGAGCACCTTGTTGACGAGGTCGCCGTAGACCTGCTGGAACGGCTGCTCCCACTTCGTCGAGTCGAGGTGATCGCCGGCGCCGTTCAGGACGACCAGCGACTCATGGTTGACGTTCGTATCGGCTGCGACCATCTGGGTGAACTGATCGAAGGTCTTCGCCGTGTTGCCATAGCCGACCGACAGGAAGACGATTTTGCCGTTCGGGTCAGGATTGCCGGCGGAGTCGCGCGGCACAATCAGCGAAGCCTGATTCAGTCCGGCTGCGGCGTGGTCGGCCGGAATGGTGACGTCGCCGGTGTTGTGTACATCCCAGAGACCGCCGAACCAGCCAAAGCCGTATTCGCGATTGCCGAGATCGTTGAGGGGGATCAGCGTGGCCGCGGTCAGCGCAATTGTGGCAAGCAGGACGTTCATGGCCGCACGGCGCCTCAAAAAGAGTGCCAGATGATCGATATCGAGCGAGCATTTCACCGACTTGCAGCATCGAAGTTCCGCCAGCGCTTCCATCTGCAGGGGCGCGAGCTCGCGTATCTCGAGACCTGGGGCATCGATCGCGTCATCGACCAGGCCCGGAAGATCATCGACGAGCGGCTCGCGCCGGCCGAGCCGCGCAACGACGGCCGCCAGACTCCGTGGCGCAATCACCCGGTCTTTGTCGCGCAACATGCGACCGCCACGTGCTGCCGCGGATGCCTGGAGAAGACGCACGAGATTGCGAAGGGGCACGACTTGACCGAGGACGAGAGGGCGTACGTCCTCGCGGTGCTCGCTCAGTGGCTGCGGAAACAAGGATGAGGGATGAAGGATGAAGGATGAATCCCACCGCCACCTTCATCCTTCATCCTTCATCCTTCATCCTTCATACTTCCGTGTCCATGCCGACTCACATCGCCAAGCCCTCCATCGTCCGCGCTGCGGGCAACAAGCCGAAGATCATCGAGGAGTACGTCGGCCGCGTGAACTCGAAGACCGACGGCGTCAGCGTGGCGCGGATGCACTCTCCCGGCGGATGGATCGAGCCCGGCCAGACGCCGGAGTTCGACGAATACACGGTCGTCCTGCGCGGCACGCTGCGCGTCGCCACGCGCGACGGCACGATCGACGTCCACGCCGGTCAGGCGGTCATCGCGCAGCGCGGCGAGTGGGTGCAGTACTCCACGCCGTCGAGCGAGGGCGCGGAGTACATGGCAGTCTGCCTTCCGGCGTTTTCGCCGTCGACGGTTCATCGCGATGAGTAGCCCGGTGCGCGTGCTCGTCGTCAGCGAAGCGGAAGTCGAGGCGCTTCTCACGATGAAGGAGTGCATCGAGGCCATGGAGCAGGCGCTGGCGTCGCTCGCGCGCGGCAACGTTCATCAGCCCCTCCGCTCCGTCATCCGCGCTCCCGGCGCCTCCGGTTTCCTCGGACTCATGCCGGCCTACCGCGGTGAAGGCACGCCGTTCTATGGACTGAAAGAGGTCTGCGTCTATCCCGGCAACCCGGCCCGCGGACTCGACACCCATCTGGGCGCGGTGTTGCTGCACAGCGGCGAGACCGGCCAGTTGCTCGCGGTCATCAATGCGTCCGCGATCACTGCGATTCGCACCGCGGCGGTGAGCGCCGTGGCGACGAAGCTCCTGGCCCGGCCCGACGCGAAGACGCTCGCGATCCTCGGCGCCGGCGTGCAGGCGCGCAGCCACCTCGAAGCGATTCCGCTAGTGCGCAACGTCCAGCGTGTGCGCGTGTTCAGCCGCAGCCGCTCGCGCGCCGAGCAGCTCGATGCCGAAGTCGTCGGATCGGTCGAAGAAGCGGTGAAGGATGCTGACATCATCGTGACGGCGACGAGCTCGAAGGAGCCGGTGCTGCGTCGTGAATGGATCGCGCCCGGCACGCACATCAACGCGGTCGGATCGAGCGTCGCGACCGCGCGCGAGCTCGACTCCGCCGCGATGGCGGCAGCGTCGCTCTTTGTCGACCGGCGCGAGTCGACGATCAACGAATCGGGCGACTACCTTTTGGCGCTGCGCGAAGGCGCGATCGCCGACGATCACATTCGAGGCGAGATCGGCGAGCTGCTGACAGGAGCAGCGAAGGGGCGCACCTCGCGAGACGAAATCACGCTCTTCAAGTCGCTCGGCCTCGCGATCGAGGACCTCGCCGCCGCCGCGTTCATCTACGAGAAGGTGCAGCGCGAGGGCGGCGGAACGTTCGTCGACTTCTAGCGCACTACGCTAGCGCAGCGGCTCGTAGAGCCAATAGTTTTCGTCGTCGGGCCAGAAGACGCGGCTCTGCGTTGCATAGATCAATCGGAATCCGCGCTTCTCCGGAAACGTCATCTTCGCGTTGAGAAGGAGCAGCCACGGCTTGTGCTGCGCAGCGAAGAAATCTCGCGCGTCTGCCGCG
>DASWBH010000068.1:0-7583 GCA_036390755.1 Thermoanaerobaculia bacterium | reverse complement strand
TTCTTATCAGGACATCGTCGTCCACGTCTCCGACAGACGCAGTTGCGTGACGCCTTCGGGCCACATCGAGACCGGCAGATAGAAGTACCCGTCGCCCAACCGCCGCGCCAACCGGCCGAGCTCGGACACGCTCCGGCACAGATTGCTGCTGCCGCGAATGGTCGCGCGATCGACGGTCGTTCCGGTCCGTTCGGCGATGCCTTCGTAAACGCGGATCTCGTCGAACTGTTCGCCGGCTCTGAGCACAGAACCCGCAACCGCGGAGACCGCGAGGAACTTCCAGCCGGAGTCGAGTACGCCTCCGGCGCACGTTCCGGCGTCTGCCTTTTCGTTCCCGCTACAGCAGCTGCGTGCAGAACTTGCAACGTTTCGCGTTGATCGGCACGGGCGACAGGCACTGCGGGCAGTCGCGCAGATTCGGCGTCGTCACCTCGGCCGGTTTGCGCGTCATCCTCATGATCTGTTTGACGAGGAGGAACACGGCGAGCGCGATGATCACGAAATTGACGACCGCGTTCCCGAACAGGCCGTAATTCAAAGTCGCCGCTCCCGCCGCCTTCGCCTGCGCGAGCGTGTCGTAGTGACCGGGCGACAGCGTGACGAAGTAGTTCGAGAAGTCGTGCTTGCCGACCACGGCTCCGATAATCGGCATGATCAGATCGTCAACAGCGGAGCTGACGATCTTTCCGAACGCCGCGCCGATGACGACGGCCACGGCGAGGTCGAGGACATTTCCCTTGATCGCAAATTCCTTGAATTCCTTCATCATGCTCATCGCAAGCCTCCTTTGGTCGTGGCCGCGCGCTCCCAGGCGACGGTCTGTGCGAGCGCAACGTTCCGCGAAACGCGTTCGTGGTATCCGAGCTCGCTGCGGATGGCAGTGGTGTCGGTAAAGAGGTCGTACGCGAAGTTGACGGGCATCGTGCCCGGGACATCATCGGCGCGCTCGATGCGGCCGCGGTATCGGACAGCATCGCCGAGCATCCGCAGCCACTCTGCGTCCCTCGGCCCATCGATTTCGCCGACGTTGTACGTGCGACCGGCGGCGCGCTCGTTCAACGCGGCGAGAACAACGGCGTCCGCGACATTCCCGGAGAACCCGCGCGTCCAACGCCATTCGGCCTGACGGCGATCGATCCGAATCACGGGCGCGCCGCTGTCCATCGTCTCGATCCAGCCGGCGAACCGATGCTGCTCGTCGTTCGGACCGTACACGGCAGGAAAGCGAAGGATCGTCGTGCGCGGCCCGCGGACGACGTCCTCGACGGAGATCTTGTCGTAGTCGTTGAAGAAATCTTCGGTGCCGGCCGCATGGCGCGCGCCGCGATACGGAAAGCGCGTCTCGCGGAGAGGCGAGTCTTCGCGCAGCGGAACCGGATCGGGCGGTCCCTCATATCGGCCGCGGAAGCCGTCGTAATTCCGGTAAACGTCTCCACTGCTCGCGACGACGAGCCGCTCATCGCGAAACTGCTCCACCGTCGCGCACGCGTGTGCTTCGGTCATGCACCACATGTCGACGACGACGTCTCCGTGAAGATCGCGCGGGAAGTTCGCGCGATCGCCGTGGACATGCGACGCGTCGCGACAATCGTGGCCGCGATGGAACACCGTCACGCGATGGCCTGCCTCGCGCAGCGAGCGGACGACGTGAGGGCCGGTGAGCCGCGTTCCGCCGATCACGACGACGTGCATTGCGGCGCCAACGTTACATCAGCCTGTCATCCGGGGCGCGATCGCTCATTCGAGCGATTTCGCAAACTCGTACAGCAGCATGCCGAAGAACTCGGCCGTCCGGCCGGTCCGCCGGTAGCCATGCTTCTCATAGAAGCGCATTGCACGCTCGAGCGGCTGCGTGGTGTCGAGCGTGACGCGTGCGCAGCCGCGCGACGCCAGCTCCAGTTCTGCCGCTGAGAGCAGAAGGTGCGCGACAACGGATCCCTGCCACTCCGGCCTCACGCCCATTCCGCGCAGGTGCCCTTCCGCGCTGTCGGTCTGCTGACATCCGATCGTGCCGACGACGACTCGTTCGTGCTCGGCGATGAAAATCGTCATCGCTTCGAAACGCCCGGACACCGTGCTCTCATCGAGCACGGTGTCGCGGAACGCTTGCGGCGTGTAGCTCCGCGTGTACGGCGCAAACGCCGCGCGCAGACACTCGACGACGCCGGACTGATCGGGCGCACGTGCTTTTCGGATGATCAAAACAAGAATGCCGAAGCTGTGTTGCCGAGGATACCCCCTTTGCCGCCCCGTGAGTTTACGGTGACGGGGTGGCCGCCTGCTTGCGCGGGATGTCATGCTGAATCGCGGGCAATGTGCGCAGGAAACGGTAGATCGCGCTGAGGTCATCGTCGGTCATCCGGCGATTCTCCTGCCATGGCATGAAGGGATGCACCTTCAGGCCGGCCGGGTTGACTCCGGTGCGAATCGTCTTGATGAAATCCGCTTCGCTCCATTTGCCGATGCCGGTCGTCATGTCCGGCGTGAGATTCGATGGATTCGCGGGGAAGTCGGCGACGATCGCGCCGGCGAACAGCCGGCTCTTGTCCGATTTCTCCTGCAGACCGGCGCGCGGCGTGTGGCACTCGCCGCACAAGCCGACGTGCTCCGCGAGATAGCCGCCGTACTCCGCGGTCGCAGCGCGAGCGGGAGCGGATGCTGTCGTGCCCTCCACGGGCCGGAGGAGGAACAGTTTCCCGAGCTTGAATGCGATGCTCGGCTCCTGCCGCACGGCATTGCGAACGGGTGGAAGGCTCTTGAGGTACCGGGCGACCGCGAGCGCATCGGCGTCAGACATCTCGTGGAGCCAGTCGTACGGCATCACCGGCGCGAGAAGGCCTCCGTCTTTTCTCACGCCGTTCCGCAGCGCGCGCACGATCTCGGCTTCGGTCCAGGGTCCGAGGCCGGTGTCGGCGTCGGGAGTGAGGTTGGAGGCGCGGGCGACGCCGATGCGCCAGCTGCGGAACTCCATTCCGCCGCTGAGCGGGCCGTCGATGTCCTGCTTCGGATTCGCAGCATGACAGCCGCCGCAGACCGCGACGTTGCGCACGATGTATTCGCCGCGGGCTACGCTGGTATCGCCGGCCGCCGCAGTGAGTGCCGGCAGCGGAACGTCACGAGTATGAGCGCAGGAAAATGACAGAAGGACGATCAGTGCCGACGGGACCACGGTGCGGCTTGTCATGCGGCGTGAGGCGTGCACAACAGAAGCCAGAGAGTGATAGGTTGGAAGAACGACCGATGAAAACTGCACTCATCATCGTCGACGTGCAGAACGACTTCATCCCCGGCGGCGCGCTGCCGACCCGGAACGGCGACGAAGTCGTGCCGGTGATCAACCGGATCCAGCCGCTGTTCGACCTCGTCGTGGCGACGCAGGACTGGCACCCGCAGAATCACGGCAGCTTCGCGTCGAACCACCCCGGCCACAAACCGGGCGACGTCATCGAGCTCGATGGACTGCAGCAGATCCTCTGGCCCGACCACTGCGTGCAGGGGAGCAAGGGCGCTGAGTTTCATCCCGCGCTCGACGCGTCGCGATTCGACAAGGTCGTGCGCAAGGGCACCGATCCGTCCATCGACAGCTACAGCACGTTTTTCGACAACGGCCGGAAAAAGTCGACCGCCCTCGAACTCTACTTGCGCGAAAGCGGCGTGACCGACGTGTTCATCGGCGGTCTCGCCACCGACTACTGCGTCTTGTGGTCCGTCCGCGATGCCGTCGACCTCGGATTTCGGACGCACGTGGTCCGCGATGCGTGCCGCGGAGTCGAGCTGAAGCCGGGCGACATCGATCGCGCGTTCGAGGAGATGCAGAAGATCGGCGCGTCATACGCGTCATTCTGAGCCGCGAAGAGAGCGAAGAATCCGGGCGGGGGCGCAATTCCGCCACCCGGATTCTTCGCGCTCTTCGGCGCTCAGAATGACGCATAGAATCGCGCGATGCGCCGATTCGTCCGGTCCTTCTTACTTCTGTTTGTCGTCGCGATTCCGCTGCACGCGCAGTGGACCGCGATCGGCGACATGCCCGCGCCGTCGCGACAGGGCAACGCGCTTCGATTCGAAAATGCGCAGGCCACCGCGGTCATCACCGCGCTATCGCCGGAAGTGATTCGTGTGCGCGTCACTCCCGCGCATCAGGAGATTCGCGATCACTCGTACGCCGTCGTCAACCGCGAACTCGGCGATCCGCACGCGACGTTCACCACGGATGCCGCGCACTCGACCATTACGACCGGCGCGCTTCGTGTCTCGATCCAGAACGCTCCGTTTCGCGTTGCGTTCGCGACGAGCGGCGGACAATCGCTCGATGAAGACGACGCGCAGCGCGGCATCGCGTTTTCAGGAGTGGCGACGCGCGTCTCGAAACGCCTCCGCGACGACGAGCACGTCTACGGCCTCGGCGAAAAGACCGGGCCGCTCGACAAGCGCGGCTGGAAGCTCGGCGGCTACAGCTACACCATGTGGAACAGCGACACGTTCGGATACAACTCGAGCACCGATCCGATCTACGTCTCCGTTCCGTTCTACATCGTGCTGCGGAAAGGAGTCGCTTACGGCGTGTTCCTCGACAACACATTCCGCAGCAACTTCGACATCGGTCACCAGAGTCAGGGCGTGTTGTCGTTCGGCGCGGATGGCGGCGCGCTCGACTACTACTTCATCTATGGTCCCGAGCCGAAGAAAATCATCGAGCGCTACACGACGCTCACTGGCCGTATGCCGCTCCCGCCGCTCTGGTCGCTCGGCTATCACCAGTGCCGCTACAGCTACTACCCGGAGCAGAAGGTGCGCTTCATCGCCGAGAACTTCCGCATGCGACAGATTCCCGCGGACACGATCTGGCTCGACATTCACTACCAGGACAAATACAAGCCGTTCACGTGGGACCCGAAGCGCTTTCCCGATCCGGCGCGGATGATCGGCGATCTGCGCAAGGAAGGATTCCGCGTCGTCACGATCGTCGATCCGCATCCGAAGAAAGAAGCCGGATACAAGCCATACGACAGCGGTTACGCGGCCGACGCATTCGTGAAGAATCCGGACGGCACGATTTACCAGGCTCCCGTGTGGCCGTCGCGCGCGGAGGACGGCGATACCCCGGACTGGTCGAAGCCGAGCGGCGCGCCGAGCGTATTTCCCGATTTCAGCAAGCCGTCTGCGCGCGCGTGGTGGGGGAGTCTCTACGCCGATCTGCTGAACGCCGGCGTCGCCGGAATCTGGAACGACATGAACGAGCCGGCGGTGTTCGACACGCCGACGGGAACGATGCCGCTCGACGTGCGTCACGACAACGAAGGCGCGCCGACGACGCATCGTGAGATCCACAACGTCTACGGGATGCTGATGAGCCGCTCGACGTACGAGGGACTGATGAAGCTGCGGCCGAACGAGCGGCCGTTCATCCTTTCGCGCGCGTCGTTCGCGGGCGGACAGCGGTACTCCGCGCTCTGGCCCGGCGACAACACCAGCAACTGGGCCCACCTCCAGCAGAGCATCCCCACACTCCTCGGCTTGGGGTTGTCGGGATTTCCGTTCGTCGGCAGCGATATCGGCGGATTCGCCGGCACGCCGACCGCGGAGCTGTTCACGCGCTGGCTGCAGGCCGGCGTGTTCTATCCGTTCATGCGCGACCACACGATGTTCGGCTCGCCCGATCAGGAGCCGTGGTCGTTCGGAACGGAATACGAAGCGATCAACCGCCGCGCGATCGAGCTGCGATACGAGCTTCTGCCGTACATCTATTCGTCGATGCGAGAAGCGTCGGAGAGCGGCGTGCCGGCGATGCGGCCGCTGTTGCTCGACTACCCGGAGGACGAGCGGACGTACGGAATCGACGACGAGTTCCTCTTCGGCTCCGATCTTCTCGTCGCGCCGGTGTTGGAACAAGGCGCCGCATCGCGAGGCGTCTATCTTCCGCCGGGCGCGTGGTACGACGGCTGGACCGATCAGCGTTACGAGGGCGGGAAAGGCATCGAGATTCCTGTGACGATCGCGTCGATTCCAATGTTCGTCCGCGCCGGTGCGTTCGTGTTCTCGCAACCATTGGTGCAGAGTACGAATGAGATGCCCGCATCGGCTCTCGAGGTGCGGCTGTACCCCGGGCCGCCGTCCGAGCGGCTTCTGTATGAAGACGAGGGAAACGGTTTTGCGTATCAGCGCGGCGTCTTCGCGCGCCGGCGTTTTTCGTCGCGTGCGGACGGATCGGCGCTGGTCGTCAACGTCAGCGCGCCCGAGGGGAGTTATCGACCGCGAGCACGCGCTCTGACTCTGATCGTTGAGCCGCTGCAGGCTGCATCGCGCGTCACGGTGAACGGAGCGGAGCTCGCGCGCGTTTCGGATCTGTCGAAAACGGATCGGGGATGGAAGGCCGGCGGCGTTGAGCTGAACGTAAAGATTCCGGATACATTCGAGGCAACCGAGATTCGGATCGAGCACCAGTAACCTCGGAAAAGGGCGCCGCCGTTGCCCGGCGGCGCCCTCATTGCGAGAGGCGGACGATCAGTGGTGCATGTGTGCGCTCATGCTCAACGTCGAGCTGTTGTCCGGATCGTTCTCGAGCACGTCGTTGTCGGTCGCGTCGATAACTTTGATGAACGCGTACATTCCGTCGAGGAAGTGCGGCCGCAGGTTGCAGATCACGAGGTACGTGCCGGCTGTCGGGAACGAAACGGCCTCGGTCCGGTTCTGCGCATTCGAGCGTGGGAAGAACACTCCCGGCGCGCCGGTCGGACCGCCAGGGTTGATGCCGTCGTAAAACAGATTCAGTGAGTCGTTGATCAGCAGCGCGGTGCCGTCGGGACTATTCAGGTTGATGTCCGAAACTTTCGTACCGGGGTTGTACACGCGGATCCAGTGCGTGCCGGAGACGACGAAGTTCACGACGCCGCCGGTTCGAACCTTGATGACGCCGGGAAGGATGTGATGGTTGGGCGGATTGCCGGGCTGGGCCGTGTTGAGCCCGCGGCCGAATGAGACGGTGACGCTCTGCGGGATGTCATCCGCGCAGAGCGCAGCCGCGCCGAGCGACATTGCGGCGGCGATCGCGACGATGAAGATAGTCCTTGCTCTCATAAGTAGCTCCTTCGCGTTAAGCACATGGTTCGTGAAGAGCCGCAGGTTTCGCCCGCGGCGGGGAACTCCAGGAAGCGTCCGGACATGCCGTTCACGGTTGACAGCGGCGAGAGAGGAGAGTGGATCGCTGTCGGATCAGTGACTCGAGTTGACCAGCAACTTAGAACCGTGCTCGCGAAGAAACAACGGACTGCATGAAGGATGTGTGACCATCGTGTGGGCGCCGCGTTACTCTGCGGCACCCACACGGAAAGAGAACGGTAGGAACGACTTAGAAGATGTAGCGCGCCGCGAGCTGCGTCTGCCGCTCGCTGTTGAGGCGCGTGCCGGTGATCCTGCCGAAGTCCGCGTTTCCTACGACTTGACCGGGCTGGTTGTACTGCGGCGTGTTCAGCACGTTGACGCCTTCGACGCGCAGCTCGATGGCGTTGCTCCCCGTCAGGCGGAACGTCTTGACCAGCGACAGATCGAGGGTGTTCGTTCCCGGGCCGCGGACCGAGTTCCGTCCC
>DASWBH010000067.1:0-7536 GCA_036390755.1 Thermoanaerobaculia bacterium | reverse complement strand
ACACGAGAGCGCTGTGGTCGATTCGTTTGTTGCGCATACCGTTCATGCCGTCCTCGCCGCGACATCCTTCACTTCGATGCCGCCCATCATCACGAAACCGCGCACGATCAGATGCCGGCCCGTGTGCTTCGACTTCGTCTTGACGTCAATTCCGCCCATCACCGGCACCGCCTCGGCCACGATTTCCCAGCCGTCGGGAACGCGAAGCACGAGGCCGCCCACCACCACGAACGCTTCGATCACTGCCGGGCCGCGCTCGATGTCCGCTGCGGTGAGATCGAGCGTGCATCCGCCGACGGCCGTAATGACCCGCGCGCCGGTAAAGGCGTTCGAATTGACAGTGACCGTGCGATTCGAGAAGACCGCCACGATGCTCTCCGACGATCCGCCGGTCACTTCCTGCGAGCGCAACCCGAGAGAGTTCGCGACGATCACGCCGCCACCGATGATCATCAGCAGCGGCCAGAGACTGAAGATCGAGAAGTGCAGCACATGCAGGCTGAACGCGAGCAGCAGCGCGCCGATACCGATCGTGATCACCCCGCCGATACGAGTCTTCGGATCGAGCGCACGGATGACGCCGATGGCGATGACGACCGTGGGCCAGTAGCGCAGGTAGTGGCCCGCGTAGATGATCCGCAGGTTGTCCAGCGTGAGCACGATGCCGAGGGCCGTCAGGAACAGGCCGACGATGAGCTTGACGCCCGTGTGGTTCAGCGGTTGAGGACGTGCCAGTTGTTGTTCCATGCGCGGAACATACGGCGCGGGCGTCGCCGGGTCATCGGACGACCGGCGAATGGTGGTGGGGAACCGGCGGACGGTGTCATTCTGAGCGCCGCAGAGCGCGAAGAATCTGGGCGGCGGATCTGCGCCACCACCCAGATTCTTCGCCGTCCCATTCGCTTCGCTCAGGGCATGCTTTGCGGCTCAGAATGACAATCGCTACTCCCCGCATCCGCGGGCGACTTCGATCGCCGCCTGCGCGTGCGGGTAGAGGCCGCGAGCGGCGCGGGCGTGGTCGCAGCGCTCGTTGCGGCGTCCGCCGCGCGCGAGACGCAGCTGCAGGCGGAAATTCCCTGGATCGATATGCGCGGCGCGCACGAGCGACGTGCGATCGCCGCGCGTGGCGTAGACATTCATTCCGATGAGCTGCGATGCGCTGCGAACGGTACCGACTGCGGAAAGCAGAATCACGATCGGGATCCAGCGAGCGTGCTGCGGCTCGACGTCGGACCGGATCGCCGGAACCCACAACGCGCCGAGCGCGGTCCAGACGAGAAACGCCGGCACCGCGATGAGCAGCACGGCATCGAAGGCTCCGGCGACGATCGCGCCGGCCATCGTGCCGAGGAGCGCAACAGCGAGGAGTGCCTGATCCACGTCGGGCGCGCCGCGCAGCTGACGCAGCGCTCCCGCGGCCAGGCCGAGAAAGACGAGCGCGAGCAGCGCCGCGGCGATGAATCCACGCTCCGCGATGAAGGCAATCCAGTCGCTGCTCGGCCAGGGATTGAACGTCATGCCGGGCTCCGAGTCGCTGAGCGATGGATCGCGCCGCGCCGCGTAGGCCGGATAGTCGACCGGCCAGTTCCCGGGTCCGACGCCGAACAGCGGATGGCGCACCGCCATCAGCAACGAGTGTCCGTACTGGATCAACCGTCCGCGCCCGCTCCCCTGCTGATAATCGGCGACGCGTTGCACGGACTCGAGGTATGGATTGCGGCTGCGCCACTTGAGCGCGTTCGGGACGATCAACGCGGCCGCAACACCGGCGCCCGCCGCGATCACGATCACCGCGAGCCGGCGCCATGTCTTCCCGTCGCGACGCACCGGCGGCGAGACGATCATGGCGATGAAGAACACGAGCAGCACCGCGGAGAACGCGAGCCACGCCGCGCGCGAGCGCGTCAGAACGAGCGACGCCGTCACGATCGCGGCACCGATCGATGCGAAGAGGAACGCGCGGCCCTCACGCGCGCGGAGCGCCGCGAGCATGAGAAGCGGGAATCCGAACGCCGCCACGTGCGCGATGAAGTTGCGATTGCCGAGCGTCCCGCCCGGTACGCGGCTCTCGGAGAAGAAGTCCGTCTCGACGCCGTACGTCTGCAGGAGCGACGTGATCGCCGCGACGACCACCGCCAGCGCGAGCGCGTTCAGCAGGGGCCGGCCGAGGCCCGACTCGCGAAGTGCGCGCGCCGTCCAGAACAGGAGGACACCCGACGCGCTGATCGCAAGCGCTCGCAGCGCGATCCAGCGATTCGTCGCGAATGCGGCGGAGAGCACGCCGAGGAGCAGATACGCGGCCAGAAGGAGGTCGACGCGCGTCATCGAGAGCCGTGAGATCGCCCGGATTGCCATCAGCGCCGCCAGCGCTGCGGTAAGGTGAAGCGCGAGCTCTTTCGGGACGAAGAACCGGTCGAGCTCGAACGCGTTCCAAGTTGTGACCACGAGCACAACCGCGACCGCGCCCGCCTGTACGATTCGCAATGCCAGGCGCGGGGCGGGCGGCGGCGGGATGGCGGACATCGGCGGCAGTGTACCGTCGTGCTAGCCTGCGTCGGTTCACAAACAAGGGGGAACAGGGGATGAAAAGGACAACGATGTTCGCGGCCGTTTTGCTGACCGCATCGATCTGCATGGGCGACGCGACGGTCGAACAGAAACTGCAGTTCCATCTGTCCGGTCCGCTGGGCGGCCTGATCAACGCGTTCTCGCGCAGCGCGCGCGAAGGCGTCACGAGCACCACCACCATTCACGGCGATCGCAAGCTCACGCGCAGCGGCGATCACGGCGACCTGATCGACCTCGATCAGGAGAAGGTCTACACAATCGACTTCGGGCGCCAGACCTATTCGGTGAAGACGTTCGCCGAGATGCGCAAGGAGTGGGAAGACCAGCAGGAGCGCGCGAAGAAGAACGCCAGCAAGGAAACGAAAACGGAGAAGAGCGAAGGGCCGGAGTACGAAGTCGAGTTCGACGTCAATCCAACCGGCAAGAAAGAGACGATCAACGGATTCAATACGCGCCAGGAGATCGTCACCGTCACCGTTCACGAAAAGGGCAGGAAGATCGAGCAGTCCGGGGGATGGATCCTGACGAGCGACATGTGGATGGGACCGAAGGTCGCCGCGATGCGCGAGCTGATGGACTTTGACCGCCGCTTCGCCCAGAAGGTCTACGGAAAGAGTTTCGACGCCGACATGCGCAATCTGGCGATGGCCATGGCCACGACGCCGGCGTTCTCGAAAGCGATGAAGACGTATTACCAGAAGCAGGGGAGCCTCGAAGGCACGGCGATCCGCACGAACATGAAGTTCGAGACCGTCGCGGGAACCGATCAGCCCAAAGAGCAGGCGCGCAGCGAGGACGATTCGCAGCAGTCCGGTGCGTCCGCGGTCATCGGCGGCCTGATGGGCCGGATGAAGAAGCGTCAGCAGGAGAAGAAAGCAGAGTCGAGTGAAGCATCGACACCGGGACGCTCCGAGCTCTTCACGTCATCGACAGAGCTGAATCGCGCGACGTCGTCGGCCAGCGCGGCCGACGTGGCGATTCCCACCGGGTTCAAGCAGCGGTAGGAGCGCGGCCGTCGCGGCCGCAGGCGCCGCGCGTCGCGCGCGGCGACTCGTCGGTCGCCGGCCGTGACGGCCGGCGACTGCGGGCGAGACCCCCGCTCTCCTCTGGGCCGGTTATCATCCCGCCTCGTCTGGAGGATTCATGCGCAAAGTGCTGCTGGCGGTCGCGGTCGCGCTGTTGGTCACTCCGCTGTTCGCTCAAACTGCCGACGAGATCATCGCGAAATACGTGAAGACGATCGGAGGCGCGGATCGCCTCCAGGCAATCAACACCATCCGCCGCACCGGCAAATACATCGGCGGCGGCGGATTCGAAGCGCCGATCTCGCAGGAGAACAAGCGCCCGAACAAGGTCCGCGAAGAGTTCACGTTTGGCGGCCTGACCGGCGTCACCGCTTACGACGGCAGGAGCGGCTGGAAGATCGAGCCCTGGCAGGGCAAGAAAGATCCCGAGCCCCTCGGCGAAGACGAATTGAAGGACATCCTCGTCGACGCCGAGTTCGACGGCCCGCTCGTCAACTACCAGCAGCAGGGAAACAAGGTCGAGTACGTAGGCATGGAGCCGGTCGAAGGAACCGACTCGTACAAGCTTCGCGTCTCGAGTCCGAACGGCGACGTCCGCTACTTCTATATGGATGCGGACTACTACGTGCCGATCAGGATCGAGACGCAACGGATGATCCGCGGCGGGCTCCGCGAATACGAGATGACCCTCGGCGACTACAAACCGGCCGGCGGCGTCTACTTCCCGTACTCGGTCGAGGTGAACGTCAAGGGGCGACAGAACCGGCAGAAGTCGGTGTACGACAGGATCGAGACGAACCTGCAGCTCGCGGACGCGCGATTTGAGCGCGGAGCGGTCGCAACAGCGTCGCCCGGCGCGGCGCCCACGACTTCGGCAACAGCGCCACCGCCCGGATCCTTCGCCGTCTCCGCGGCTCAGGATGACAAACCCATCCGCATCGACTCCGACACCATCTCCGGCCTCGGCGCCCGCAACATCGGCTCCGCGGCAATGAGCGGACGCATCGCCGCCGTCGACGCGGTTCACGAGGGCAAGCGCCTCACGATCTACGTCGGCTCGGCGAGCGGCGGCGTCTGGAAATCGACGAACGGCGGCACGACGTACAAGCCGGTCTTCGACAAACAGAACGTGCAGTCGATCGGCGCGCTGGCGATCGATCGGAAGAACCCGAAGATCGTCTGGGTGGGCACGGGCGAGTCGTGGACCCGCAACAGCGTCTCGATCGGCGACGGCATCTACAAGACGACCGACGGCGGCGACACATGGACGAACATGGGACTGCCGGAGTCGGAGCGCATCGCGAAGATCGTCATCGATCCCGCCGACTCGAACACCGTTTACGCGTGCGTCCCCGGAAAACTGTGGAGCGACAGCGACGAGCGCGGCGTCTACCGCACGACGGACGGCGGCAAGAGCTGGACGAAAGTGCTGAAGGGCGCAAACGCGTCGACGGGCTGCTCGATGATCTCCATCGATCCGCAGAATCCGAAGACGCTCTACGCCGGCATGTGGGACTTCCGCCGGAAAGGCTGGACGTTCCGCAGCGGAGGCGAAGACGCGACGAAGCCGAGCGGCAGCGGTTTGTTCAAGACGACCGACGGCGGTGCAACGTGGCAGGACCTGTCGGCGTCCTCGGTCCTCGGTCCTCGGTCCTCGGACCGGCCCACCCGTTCCGCAACAACCGCCGGTTCCGAAACCCGAGGACCGAGGACCGAGGACCGAGGACTTCCTCCGAAACCGTGGGGCCGCGTCGCCGTGACGGTCGCACCGTCGAACCCGAACGTCGTCTACGCATTCATCGAAGCGGCGCCGCCGAAGAACGCCCTGTATCGCTCCGACGACGGAGGCAAGACATGGCAGATGCGGGACCGCAGTCAGATGATGATCTGGCGCGCGTTCTACTTCGCGAACCTCATCGTCGATCCGAAAGACGAGAACAAGATCTACAAACCGGGCGGCGGTCTCATCGCCAGCAACGACGGCGGGAAGAGCTTCAGCGGGATCTCCGGCGGCGCTCACGGCGACTTCCACGACGTCTGGATCGATCCTGAGGACACGGATCACCTGATCACGGGCGACGACGGAGGGCTCTGGTACTCATACGACGGCGCCAATCGATGGTGGAAGGCCGAGAACCTGCCGGTCTCGCAGTTCTACCACGTGAGCGTCGACAACGACATGCCGTACCACGTCTACGGCGGGCTGCAGGACAACAGCTCGTGGGTCGGCGATTCGCAGTATCCCGGCGGCATCACGAACAGCCGCTGGGAAAACATGTACGGCGGCGACGGATTCTGGACGTGGGTCGATCCGTCGGACCCGCAGTATCTCTACGCCGAAGCGCAGGGCGGCGACATGGGACGCGTCAACCGGAAAACGCACGAGATCCGCGCGCTCAAACCGCTGCCGCGCTACAAGGAAGGCAAACTTCGCTTCAACTGGAACACGCCGATCATGGTCAGCCCGTCGGGCGCGGTCTACATGGGCTCGCAGTTCCTCTTCCGCACGCGCGATCACGGCCAGACCTGGGACCGCATCTCGCCGGATCTCACCACGAACGATCCGATGAAGCAGAAGCAGGAGGAATCCGGCGGCGTCGTCACGGACAACTCGTATGCCGAGATGCACACGACGATCTACGCGATCGCCGAGTCGCCGAAGAATCGCGACATCGTGTGGGCCGGCACTGACGACGGCAACGTGCAGATCACGCGCGACGGCGGAAAGACCTGGACCAACGTCACGCCGAACGTCGCCGGCCTGCCGAAGAATGCGTGGGTCTCGACCATCGACGCCGGCCACTTCGACGAAGGCACCGCCTACGCGACCTTCGACCTGCACACGTCCGGCGACATGCGTCCGTACGCGTACCGCACGACCGACTACGGCAAGACGTGGTCCGCGGTCGTGTCGCCATCGAGCAACGTCCATGGCTACACGCACGTCATCCGCGAAGATCTCGCCAACCGCAACCTCCTCTTCCTCGGCACCGAAATGGGTCTGTGGGTCTCGCTCGACGGCGGCAACCAGTGGGCGCAGTACAAAGGCGGCGATCTGCCGAACGTCGCGGTGCGCGATCTCGTGATCCATCCGCGCGACAACGATCTCGTCATCGCCACGCACGGCCGCGGAATCTGGATCGTCGACGACATCACTCCCCTCCGCTCCCTCACCCCCGAGAACCTCGGCAAGGAAGCGTTTTTCGTCCAGTCGAAACCGGCGGTGCAGCGCATCGACGCGTTTGCCGGCTGGGTGAACGGCGACGCCGCGTTCGTCGGACCGAATCCGCCGAACGAGGCCGTCATCACGTACTACCAGCGGCGGCGCCACATCTTCGGCGACATGAAGATCGACGTCGTCGACGCTGACGGCAAAGTCGCCGGCACGATTCCGAGCGGCAAGCGACGCGGGCTGTCGCGCGTGAACTGGGGCATGCGGCTGCCGGCGCCGAGAATTCCGCCCGCTGCAACCGGCGCCGGCAGCGCGGCCATCGGTCCGCGGCTCCTGCCGGGTACGTACACGGTGCGCATGACCAAAGACCAGAACGTCTACACGACTCCGCTCAACATCGTGATGGATCCGCGCGTGACGTACTCGCTCGAGGACCGGCGCGCCCAATTCGCACTCGCGACGAAACTCGGCGCACTCCTCGGCACGATGACGGATGCGGTCGAGCGCATCAACGGCGTCCGCGCTGCGCTCGATCAGCGCGCGGCGAAGCTCGACACCGGCGATGCGCTGGTGACGCGGCTGCGCACTGCCTCGGACGAAGCCGACACGATGCGCAGGAAGATCGTCGCGACGAAGGAAGGCGGCATGATCACGGGCGAGGAGCGGCTGCGCGAGAACCTCGCCGACTTGTACAGCTCGGTCAACGGATACGAGGGACCTCCGACGCAGATGCAGATCGAGCGCACCGACGCGATCGCGCGCGAGCTCGGC
>DASWBH010000066.1:0-10233 GCA_036390755.1 Thermoanaerobaculia bacterium | reverse complement strand
GACAGCGACACTTTGCGGATGGAGAAACGCGCGCCGCTGCGGCCGATCGCGGCAAGGATGCGTCCCCAGTTCGGATCGCCGCCGTGCAGCGCCGTCTTCACCAGCGGCGACGTCGCGATCGCGTGCGCTGCCAGCCGCGCGTCGCGTTCCGTGCGCGCGCCGGTCACTTCGAGCTCCATGACGCGGATCGCGCCCTCGCCGTCGCGCACGATCATCCAGGCCAGGTCGCGGCAGACGGTCGTCAGCGCGCGCCGGAAGTCGTCCAGCGACGCGTTCGCGTCGTTGCCGAGCTTGCCCGACGCCATGAGCACCACGCAGTCGTTCGTCGACGTGTCGCCGTCGACAGAGATCGCGTTGAAGCTCGCGTCGACGGCCTGCTTCAGCTCGCGATGCAGAACGGCCGGTTCGATCGCCGCATCGGTCGTGATGAAGCTGAGCATCGTGGCCATGTTCGGGTGGATCATCCCCGCGCCCTTGGCGACAGCGGCGATCCGCCCGCGCTTTCCGCCGATCGTGAACGAGGCCTGCGCGACTTTCGGTCCGACATCGGTCGTGAGAATCGCATGCGAGAGCGCGTCGATGCCGCCGGATGAAAGGCGATTGACGGCATCGGGCAGCGCCTCGCGCACTTTCTTGTCCGGCAGCACGACGCCGATGACGCCGGTCGAGGCGAGGAAGATCTCGTCGGAGCCGCAGCGGAGCAGCTCGGCTGCGCGCGCGCGAACGCGCCGCGCTGCGTCGAGTCCTTCTTTGCCCGTGACCGCGTTCGCGCAGCCGGCGTTGACCACGACTGCTTTCAGCTTCCCGCCAGTCCGTTTCATTGCCGCTTTCGACAGAATGACCGGCGCTGCCTGGAACCGGTTCTTCGTGAACACAGCCGCGGCATTCGCCCCATCCTCGGCCACGATGAGACCGAGGTCCGGGCGCTTCTTGCGGATTCCGGCGCGAACGCCGCTGGCGAGAAAGCCGCGCGGGAGCTTCATTCGGTTAACGGTTAACGGTTAACCGTCAACCGACAACTCCTTCAAAGCGACATTCGCGGCTTCGCGCACGCGTTGCGGCGACGTTCCGCCTATGGCAATTTTCTTCGCGAGCACGGACTCGAGTGTGACGCCATGCTCCGCCGCCAGATCGTGCAGCTTGTCGAGGTGACTGCTGACGAGCTCGTGCGCGTCGCGGAATGGCGTGCCCTTCGCGGCGATGGCATCGGCCACTGCAGTCGCCAGAAGCATGTCATCCGACGCGGCGTCGCGCATCCGCTGGCGGTTCAACTTCAGCCCGGCGAACAGCGCCGTCAGCGCCGGCAGCAGGACGCCGAGGGTTGCGCGCGTGCGGAAGAGCGGCTCCTTGTCGAGCTGCAGGTCCTTGTCGTACCCGAGCGGGAGACCTTTGAGCAAGGCCAGCAAACCGGTGAGCTCGCCGATCGCGCGCGCCGCGTGTCCGCGCACGAGCTCCAGCACGTCGGGATTCTTCTTCTGGGGCATGCGCGACGATCCGGTGGCGAGCGCATCGGGCAGCTCGACGAATCCCGCCTCATCGCTGCTGAAGAAAATCAAATCCTCGGCCAGACGTGAGAGATGTGACAGGAGGAGCGAGGCGGTGAATAGATATTCAACGGCGAAGTCACGGTCGGAAACGGCGTCGATCGAGTTCGTGGTCGGCCGGGCGAAGCCGAGCGACTTCGCCAGCGACTCCCGATTGACCTTCAGCGGCGCGCCGGCGAGCGCGCCCGAGCCGAGCGGGCAGGTGTTGTTGCGCGCGATCGTGTCGTCGATCCGCGACAGATCGCGCTGGAGCATCTCGACATACGCGAGCGCCCAGTGGCCGAACGTCACCGGCTCGGCGCGCTTCGAATGTGTGTAGCCGGGCATCGGTGTCGCCGCTTCGTCGAGCGCCTTATGCGCGAGGACGCGCGCCAGCTCAATCGTCGCGCCGCCGCATTCCTCACAGGCGCGGCGCAGCCACAGCTTCACGTCGGTCGCCACCTGGTCGTTCCGCGAGCGTCCTGTGTGCAGCTTGCCGGCGAGCGGGCCGATCTTCTCGCGCAGCTTCGCTTCGACGTAGGAGTGGACGTCCTCGAAGTCATCAGTCCCCTCTCCCGCGTGCGGGAGAGGGTGGCGCGAAGCGCCGGGTGAGGGCACGTCCCGCAGTCCGAGAACGATCGTCGTGCACTCCTCCGCCGTGATGACGCCCGCATCGGCGAGCGCCTGCGCCCAGGCGATCGAGCCCTGCACGTCGTCCGCGAAGAGCTCCCGATCGAACGAAAACGAATCGTTCAGCGCGCGCAACAGCTCCGAGGGTGCGGCCTCGAAGCGGCCGCCCCACATGCGGCTGGTCACCGTTGCGCCAGCTCCTCGACTGCGATTGGCGCGAGCCGCTTCCGGCCGCGCAACTGCAAACCGAACAACTTGATGAATCCCTCCGCGTCGCCGGCGTTGTAGCCGGTCATGTTGAACGACGCGAGGTCCTGCGAGTAGAGCGAGTGCGCCGAGTTGCGCCCGACGACCATCGCGCTGCCCTTGTAGAGCTTCAGCGTCACGCTGCCGCTCACGTTCTCGCTCACCGCGTTGACGAAGGCGTCGTATCCCTCACGCAGCGGCGAGAACCACTGGCCGTTGTACACGAGCTCCGCGTACCGCGTGGCGATGCGCTCCTTCTCGTGCGCGGTGTCGCGGTCGAGCGTCATCGACTCGAGCGCCTTCAGCGCCGTCACGAGCAGCGTCCCGCCCGGTGTCTCGTAGACACCGCGCGACTTGATGCCGATCAGCCGGTTCTCGACGAGGTCGACGCGGCCGACGCCGTGGTATCCGCCGGTCGCGTTGAGCGTCTCGATCAGCTTGGCCGGGGAGAGCTTCGTGCCGTTGACGCTGACGGGAACGCCGGCATTGAACTCGATCGTGACTTTTTCCGGCGTCTCCGGTGCGAGCATCGGGTCGGCGGTGAGCTTGAACATTGTCGGATCGGGCTCGAATGACGGATCCTCGAGCGGACCACCTTCGTGCGAGAGATGCCAGAGGTTCCGGTCGCGCGAGTACGGGTCCTTCTTCGTCGCCGAGACGGGAATGCCTCGCGCAGACGCGTAGTCGATGGCATCTTCACGCGAGACGATCGACCACTCGCGCCACGGCGCGATGACGTGCAGCTCGGGCGCGAGCGCCTGATAGGCGAGCTCGAAGCGCACCTGGTCGTTGCCCTTGCCCGTGCAGCCGTGAGCGAGCGCGTCGCAGCCCGTCATCAGTGCGACCTCGACCTGCTTGCGCGCGATGAGCGGCCGCGCTGTCGAGGTGCCGAGGAGGTAGTCGCGCTCGTAGATCGCGCCGGCTTTGAGGACGGGGAAGAGGTAGTCCCTCGCGAACTCTTCCCTGGCGTCGATGAGATGGAAGTCGCACGCGCCGCTGCGGTACGCCTTGTCGGCGAGACCGGAAAGTTCCTCGGCCTGGCCGACATCGACCGCGACCGCGACGACGTCGCAGCCGTAGTTCTCTTTCAGCCAGGGAATGATGACGGAGGTGTCGAGACCGCCCGAGTAGGCGAGGCCGACTTTGTTGATCTTTTTCATTTGTGAGCTCCTGTTGTCATTGCGAGCCGCGGAGACGGCGAGGAATCAGGGTGGTGGCGACGGACGTGCCCCTGCTGCGCGGGTTCCTCGCGCTCTACGGCGCTCGGAATGGCAAGCGGTGCGAGCACGTGCTCGAGCGTGGTGATGAATTCGACGAACGCGTTCTTCGGCGTGATGTACGGCGGCAGCAGGCGCAGAACGTTGTCGCGCGCGGTGCCGACGACGAAGCCTTTGGCGAGGAGCTCCTTCGCGACCGGCGCCGCGGGACGATCGAGCTCGATGCCCCACATCATCCCGGCGCCGCGCACGTCGACGATCGCAGGCGTCCGCTTCTTCAGCGACTGCAGTTCCGCGCCGAACCACGCGCCCATCTCCTGAACGCGCTGCAGCAGCTTCGACGAGTTGATCTCCTCGAGGACGGCGATGCCGAGCTTGCAGGCGATCGGGTTTCCGCCGAACGTGGTGCCGTGGTGACCCGGCTTCACGACGCCTTCGATGGCCGGACCGGTCAGCACCGCGCCGAGCGGCAGTCCGCCGCCGAGCGCTTTCGCCAGCGTCACGATGTCGGGAACCACGCCGCTCTTCTGGAATGCGAAGAGATGGCCGGTGCGACCGAGGCCGCATTGGATTTCGTCGAAGACGAGGATGGCGCCTTTGCGGTCGGCGATCTGCCGCGCCGCGATCAGGAACTCGTCGGTCAGCGGAATCACGCCGCCTTCGCCCATCACCGGCTCGAGGAAGATGGCGGCCGTGTCGGTCGTGACCGCGGCGTCGAGCGCGGCGATGTCATTCGGCGCGATGAACTTCACACCGGTCATCAGCGGCGCGAACGGCGTCCGGTACGCTTCGTGACCGGTCATCGACAGTGCGCCGATCGTTCGTCCGTGAAACGACTCTTCCAGTGCGACGACTTCGCTGCGGCCGGCGGTGGCGAGTCGCGCGAACTTCAGCGCCGCCTCGTTCGCCTCCGTTCCGCTGTTGCAGAAGAACGCGCGGGACAGGCCCGACGCGCGCACGAGCCGCTCGCCGAGGATTCCCTGCCAGGGGTGGTAGTAGAGATTCGAGACGTGCAGCAGCGAGCTCGCGGCGTCGCGCAGTTCATGCGCGAGGCGCGGATGTTTGTGGCCGAGAACATTCACGGCGATGCCGCCGAGGAGGTCCCAGTAGATCTTGCCGTTGGCGTCGATGAGCTGCGCGCCCTTGCCGTCGCGCGGATGGAACTGCGTGCGCGCGTACGTCGGCAGGATGAAGGTGCTCTCGCGAGCCTCGACTGCGGCGGGTGATTCGTCATGCAGCAACAAGTTCGGTTCCTCCTCCGATGTTGATTCGTGCGACTCCCGCGGCGAGTGCGCCGAGGGCCGCCTGCAGCTTCGGCTTCATGCCGCCGCTGACGATGTGGCTGTCGAGCAGCGCGTGCGCGTCGTCTGCGGTGAGCGACGGGACGACTGCGCCGTTCGCATCGAGCAGGCCGGCCACGTCGGTGATGAATTGCAGCGATGTGGCCCCGACCGCCGTCGCCAGCGCGGCGGCGGCCGAGTCCGCATTCACATTCAGCAGCGCGCCCTTCGGACCCTGCGCGACTGACGAGACCACCGGGAGAATGCCGTAGTTCAGCATCGCCCGGATGAGAGTGCTGTTGCCGCCGATGACGCGGCCGACGTGTCCTAGCTCGACGCCGTCGATCGGCGGATGAACCTCGGCGACGAGCGTGCCGGCGTCAGCGCCGGAGATGCCGGCGCATCGGACGCCGAGCGCAGTGATCTCCGCGACCAGCATCTTGTTGACGCTGCCGCAGAGAACGGAGACGACCACGTCGAGCGTCTCGGTATCGGTGATGCGCAGCCCCGCGTACGAGCGCTTCGGAATCCCGAGCTTCGCCAGCGCGGCGTCGATGTGCTTGCCGCCGCCGTGAGCGAGGACGATCTGCTCGCCGGCGTTCCACGCCGCGACGATTCCGCGCAGCGTTTCGCCGCGGCGGGTTGCGTCGTCGAGGAGGCTGCCTCCGAGTTTGATGACCTTCACAGCAGGCCCTCCGTCTCCGCATACCCGCACATCCGGTTGAAGTTCTGCACGGCCTGCGACGCTGCGCCTTTCAGCAGGTTGTCGATCACCGAGACCACAACCGCGCGACGTCCGCCGTAGAGAAGCGTGAAGCCGATCTCCGCGTACGGCGTGTTGACCACGTTCTTCAGTTCCGGCAGCACGCCGGCGGGGAGCACGCGCACGAACGGCGCGTTCGCGTAGGCCGACTGATACATCGACGTGATCGCCTCCGCGCTCATCGGCGTGCTGAACGCGATGTGCATCGTCGACAGAATTCCGCGCACGGCCGGCAGCAGGTGGGGGACGAACACGAGCGGCACGCGATCGCCGAGCCGCAGTCCGCTGCGGATCTCCGGCTCGTGCCGGTGCGTGCCCACCGAATACGCCTTGAAGTTCCCCGACACCTCGGCGAATGACCAGGCGAGATCCGATTTCTTCCCGGCGCCCGACACGCCGCTCTTCGAGTCGCAGATCACCGGCTGCTCGCGGTCGATCAGATAGGTGATCGGCCGGAGGGCCAGAAGAATCGATGTCGGATAGCAGCCGGGGTTCGCAACGAGCCGCGCCTTCGAGAGGTCGCCGTTGCAGAACTCGGTGAGTCCGTACACCGCTTCGCCGAGGAGCTCGGGCCGAGTGTGCTCGAAGCCGTACCACGTCGGATACGCGAGCGGATCGCGCAGCCGGAACGCGCCGGAGAGGTCGATCACCCGGATTCCCGCGTCGAGGAGCTTCGGCGCGATATCGGCTGACACTTCGTTCGGCGTTGCCAGGAACGCGACTTTCGGCGCGGCGTCGATCAGCTTGTCGATTGCGAACGGCTCGGCGACGAGGTCGGGGCGCGACGGCGACACTGCCGATCGCGCGCTGCCGGCCGACGAGAACAGTGCGGAGATGTTCGCGAAGCGGTGCCGCGCCAGAATCGTCGTGAGCTCGGCGCCGGTGTAGCCGGTGGCGCCGACGACGGCGACGGGGACCTCGAGCGCGCGAATCTCCGAGAGCGGCTCGCCGCCGGGCTCTACCTCCGCGATTTCTGCAACAACACTTTCTCTCAATTGAACATTGTGCATGGCGTGCCTCGGCACTGCCGGCTAAGCGCGGCCACGGCGTCGTTCCGGGCCGAGCCCGGCGATCTGCTGGAGCCGGCGCGCAAACGCCGCGGCGGAAGTCGTTGAACGGAACGCGACAAAGATCGTGTCATCGCCACCGACAGTGCCGAGGGTATCTTCCATGTCGGCGGCGTCGATGGCGCTAGCGACGGGCTGCGCAGCGGCAGCGGGCGTCTTGATCACGACGAGGTTCAACGCCGCCTCGACGGAGAGGGCGGAGTCGCGCACGAGGTGCTCGAGACGGGTCTCGCGAACCTCGCGCGGAACGAACGTGACCACGGGCGCGACGACTTCGCCGGGAACGATGTAGCCGGAGGGCGTCTTGGCCAGGCCGAGGTCGCGGATGTCGCGCGAGAGGGTCGGCTGGGTGATCTTGAAGCCGCGTTTCTTGAGCGCGGTGAGGAGCTCGTCCTGCGAGTGGACGGTGGATTCCCGCACGATGCGGAGGATCTCGTCCTTTCGGCGGGGGGCGTCACCGGCTGCATGAAAATTCATTACCATGAATATTTATGCTCAAAACGTGCCGGTGTCAACACTTTTCTCCGACCTCACCCGGCGCAGCGCGAGATTACGATGTCGTCGTGACTCTTCTGCTGCGCTCCGCGCTCCGCCCTCCGCGCTCTGATTTAACGCCTCCCGGACCGCGGTCCATCGTGCCGGGCCGCTTTCTGCGGGAGATGCAGCGCCGTCCCACCACCTTCCTCGCGGCCATGGCGCGGCAATACGGCGACATCTCTTCCTTCCGCATCGGGCCGCGCCAGATCTGGCTCTTCGCTCACCCCGATCAGATCCGCGAGGTCCTGGTCGCACACGACCGCTCCTTCACCAAGAGCCTCGTCCTGCAGCGCACGAAAATCGTCCTCGGCGAAGGTCTGCTGACGAGCGAAGGGGAGTTCCACCTGCGGCAGCGCAGGCTCGCCCAGCCGGCGTTCCATCGCGACCGCATCCGCCGCTACGGCGAAGTGATGTCGGCTCTCGCCGTCCGCGCGCGGCAGCGATGGCAGGACGGCGAGATGCTCGACGTCCATCACGAGATGATTCGGCTGACGCTCGCCGTCGTCGCGAAGACGCTCTTCGACGCGAATGTCGAAGGTGACGCGGACGACATCGGCACCGCGCTGACCGACCTCCTGCTGATGTTCCCGCTGCTCCTGAATCCTCTGTCCGACCTGCTGATGAAGTTGCCGCTGCCGCAGGTCCGGCGGTTCGAGCGTGCACAGGCGAAGCTCGACAAGACGATCTACTCGCTCATCGCCGCGCGGCGTGCCAGCGGCGAAGATCGCGGCGATCTCCTGTCGATGCTGCTGCTGGCGCAGGACACGGAAGGCGACAGCAGCGGCATGACCGACAAGCAGGTGCGCGACGAAGCGCTGACGCTCTTCCTGGCCGGCCACGAGACCACCGCGAACGCGCTGGCGTGGACGTGGTACCTGCTCGCGCAGAACCCCGAGGTCGAGCGGGAGCTCCATGGCGAGATCGACACGGTTCTCGGCGACCGCCCGCCCGATCCTTCCGACTATCCGCGCCTGCGGTACACGGAGATGGTGCTCGCCGAATCGATGCGCCTCTATCCGCCGGCGTGGAGCGTCGGGCGGATGGCTACGGAAGACGTCGAGATCGGCGGATGGAGGCTGCCCGCGAACGCGATCGCGATCGCGTCGCAGTGGGTCACGCAGCGCGACCCGCGTTTCTGGCCCGATCCGGAGCGCTTTCGTCCGCTGCGCTTCACGGAGACGGCGAAAGCGGCGCGGCCGAAGTTCGCGTATTTCCCGTTCGGCGGCGGATCCCGAATCTGTATCGGCGAAGGGTTCGCCTGGATGGAGGGCGTGCTGATCCTCGCGGCGATCGCGCAGCAGTGGCGCTTTGTCCGCGAGTCGCGCGCGCCCGTGCAGCCGCAACCTTTGATCACACTCCGCCCGAGAGGCGGCATCGCGATGCGGGCGATCCGAAGGTAATGCGCCGCCTCGCTCGCGCCCTCATCGCCCTCGGACTGCTCGGCCTGCTCGCGCGCGTGCCGGTCGCGGAGGTCGATTCGTTGCGGCTCGATCTCGCGACAGTCGTGCTGATCGCGGCCGGCTTCTACTTCGTGGTCATGGAGTGGCGCGTCGGCCTGGCGGCGCTCGCCGGCTCGATCGTCCTTTATGTTGCGGGAGCAGCGCTGCCGCTCGTCGCCGACGTCGCGCTGCTCGCCGCCGGTCTGCTGCTACTTGATCGCGGTCCTCAGCTCCGACTCGCTCGACACCGAGAGTGACCGCGTACCGCTGCCGCCCACGGCTGTCGGGAGCAGATCTTGCGTGCTGCAACTTCCCGGGTACGAGTTTGGCGAAGGAGCCGGAACACTGCGGGATTCTCATCGTCGAGGATGACCCTTCCATTCGCCGTCTCGTGAAGATGGTGCTGCAGCGGGAGGGCTACGCAGTCGAGATGGCCGCGGACGGAGTCGAGGCGGTGCTGAAGCTCGGTCTGGCCGACTACGATGTGATCATCCTCGACCTGATGATGCCCAACCTCGACGGCTTCAGCTTCATGTCCACTCTCGCCGAGAAGGATCCGGCCCGCCTGAAGAAGGTGATCGTCACGAGCGCCGCGTCGCCGGCCGTGATCAAGGAACGGATGCTCGGCCAGCCCTTCGCGGTTCTGCCGAAGCCGTTCGACATCACGCTGCTCGCAGAGCAGGTCAGGAAGTGTATTGCGGTGCAGAGGGATTAGCTGAAGGATGACATCCCTATGCACGCGTACGGCCCCGATCGTTTGATTCCTGGCCGGCCGCCTCAACTCATTCTTCTCTGCCCTCATCCGAAACCCTGGACGGCCCGCACACCGAAATCGATTCACAGCGAACATCCGGGCACGGCGGTCCGATGGGACGACGGTCTCTACGAAGTCGTCGCGGCGGAGCCGACCGCGGATGGCGTGCGTTACGTGCTGGAACCGTGGCGCGACGAGCACGTCATTCGCGCCACGGACGCCTACGACGAGGCCAGCGAGGCGCGGCGCGAGAAGGAATGGCAGGCCGCGATCGCGCGCAACCGCGGGCGCAAAGCCGCGAACCTCCTCGGCATTTTCACTGGGCATCTCCCTGCCGTCGTCCAGGAGCATCTCGCGAGCGAGCTCGGGCTGCTTCCCGCGAAGCTCACGCTTCTGTCGCTGCTGCTTTCGCTCGCGTTTCTGATCTGGTGGGCGAACGACTTCGTCCGGCGGGCTATGAACGCGAACCTCGGTCCCATGCCGTTCGTCTTGATCCTGGGCGCCATCTACGTCTTCCTGGAGAGCGCGATCCGGCTGAACATCGCCTGGCTGCAGCGGCGGCCGGTCGGCTCTGCCGCGGGCGGCATCCTCTATCTGTTGTTCTACGCGATTGCCGGGAGGCGGACCGGCGCGATCTCGCCATTCACGGTCGAAAAGGGCTACAAGCTGTACTTCACGTCGCCCGACGAGGAGACGGCGCTGCGCGACGCCTACTCGATGCGCGAGCCGCTGCTGACGCTTCTCTCACCGGACGAGCAGAACGCGCTGGCGGAGCGG
>DASWBH010000065.1:0-22983 GCA_036390755.1 Thermoanaerobaculia bacterium | reverse complement strand
GTGCGGATATCGGCGACGGCCATGACCACAAACGCGACGACGGCGAACGCGATTACGGCACGAGACACGCCGCGATTCAATCACGCCTGTGTCATTCTGAGCCGCGCAGACGGCGAAGAATCCGGGCGGGGGCGCGATTCCGCCGCCCAGATTCCTCGCTCCGCTCGGAATGACACGCGTGAAACACTCCGTGGTCCTGACCGCCGCGTTCCCTCGCCTCGCCCGCGACATCCTCGCCGGCGAGTTCGACGTCGTCGAGCATCCCACCGAGCACCAACGCAGCGAAGAGGAGATGATCACGATCCTCTCCGAAGCCGACGCAGCGATCACACTGCTCTCCGATCCGCTCACGCGCCGCGTGCTCGCGTCGAATCCGAACTTGCGCATGGTCGCGAACTTCGCCGTCGGCTACAACAACGTCGACGTCGACGCGGCGCGCGAGCTCGGCATCGTCGTCACGAACACGCCGGGCGTCCTCACCGACGCGACGGCGGATCTGACGATGGCGCTGATCCTCGCGATCACGCGGCGCGTCGTCGAAGGCGACCGCGAAGTCCGCTCCACCGGCCGTTGCGAATGGGAACCGCTCAAACTCCTCGGCACATCGCTTCAGGGGAAGCGCCTTGGCATCATCGGCATGGGCCGCATCGGAAGCGCGGTGGCGCGGCGCGCCGTCGCATTCGGAATGGACGTGATCCATGCGTCGCGCAGCAGCGGCACGCCCCTCGGCGAGCTGCTCGAGTCGAGCGACATCGTCTCGCTGCATACGCCGCTCACAGAGGCGACGCGTCACATCATGAATGGCCAGGCGCTGTCGCGGATGAAGCACGGCGCGTATCTCGTGAACACGTCGCGCGGCGCGCTCGTCGACGAGGACGCGCTCTGCGACTCGCTCGAGTCAGGCCACCTGCGCGGCGCGGCGCTCGACGTCTACGAGCACGAGCCGATCGTCAATCCGCGCCTCCTGGCGTTGTCGAACGTCGTCATCATGCCGCACATCGGATCGGCGACCGAGGAGGCAAGGGATGCGATGGCGAAGAGCGCGGCGACGGATGTGGCGCGGTTTCTCCGTGGGCAGCAGCCGTTGAATCGAGTTGTATAGTGAAATTGCTGGTAACCAAATGCCCCGTCTCGATCGATCCAACGCGCTCCTCCTCGTCATCGACGTGCAGGAGAAGCTCATTCCGGTGATCGACGAACACGAGTCCGTCATCCGCAACATCGACCGCATGATCCGCGGCTGCCGCATCCTTGGCGTCCCGGTGATCGTGACCGAGCAGTACGCGAAAGGACTCGGCCACACCGTCGAGCCGCTGCGCGCCGCGCTCGGCGACGACTATCGGCCGATCGAGAAGGACTGCTTCTCCGCCCATCGGTGCACGCCATTCGAATCGGCGCTCAGCCGCAGCGGCCGCAAACAGTTGATCGTCACCGGCATCGAGACGCACGTGTGCGTCTACCAGACCGTAAGCGATCTCTTGCGCGCCGGTTATGAGGTGACGCTGATTGCGGACGCGCTCTCGTCGCGAACGCAGCAGAACAAGGAGATCGCGCTTCACCGCATGGAGAACGAAGGCGCGAAGCTCAGCTCGACGGAGATGGCGTTGTTCGAGCTGACGGTCGTGTCGGGAACAGATGAGTTCAGGGCATTGTCGCGGCTGGTGAAGTGACTGCTGAGTGAACGGACATTGCATTCCTTTTCATCGAAGGAGGAACTGCAATGGCAACAGAACTTAACGGCCGGCGAATTGCAATTTTGGCGACGGATGGCTTCGAGCAGATCGAGCTCACCAGTCCACGCGAGGCATTTGAGAAAGCCGGCGCGAAATGCGTCGTCATCTCACCCAAGAGCGGCGAAATTCAGGGATTCAAACATTACGACAAAGCGGACAAGATCAAAGTCGACCTCGAGCTTTCGAAAGCGAACGCGAGCGACTTCGACGCTGTCCTTCTCCCCGGCGGCGTCATCAACTGCGACGCGCTGCGCATCGAGAAGCGCGCACAGCAGTTCGTGCAGGAGATCGACCGCGCGGGCAAACCCATCACGGTCATCTGCCACGGACCCTGGCTGCTGGTCTCGGCGGGTCTCGTGAAGGGACGCGCGATGACGAGCTGGCCGACGCTGCAGGACGACATCCGCAACGCAGGCGGCAACTGGCAGGACCGCGAAGTCGTTCGCGATCGCAACTGGGTCAGCAGCCGCAAACCCGATGACCTTCCCGCATTCAACAAAGCGATTGTCGAACTGGTCGCGGAAGCGCCGGCGAAATCGCTGCAGGCCGGCACTCGCGACACGCGCGAAACGCGCGTCTGACGGGCGCAGCCGAAACGGCAGCGGACCTTGTGTCCGCTGCCGTATTTCCTTCACTGATCTGGGCTTGAACCTTGCTGTGCATGTTATTTGGAGGAGAGTTTACGGCTGGAGTGTGGCCGGACGGCTCGTGCGATGGCGAGCAGGGAGAAACGCATCCTCGTCGTGGAAGACGACGACGCGATCCGCGCGCTTCTGTTCGCCGTGCTGCGGCGGCGCGGCTTCAAAGTCGATACGTCCCCCAACGGAGCCGATGGTCTCCAGCGGCTGAGGAGCTGCGCGTACTCGCTCGTCCTTCTCGATCTCATGATGCCGGTCATGACCGGCTACGAGTTCCTCGGCCAGCTCGAACGTCAGGATCCGCCGTCCCGGCCGCTTGTGATCGTCCTCTCCGCCGGCGGGAGCACGCGAAACCTGAACCCGCAGACGGTCGCCGGAACGATCCGTAAGCCATTCGATATCGAACTGCTCGTCGATACCGTCAGCGCTTGTCTGTCGACGCAGGACGGAGTCGCGCAGAGCGACAACTGTCCTGCGGCGGATAGCGACGGCCCCGAGCCGAGCGGCGCCGGAAAAGAACCGAACTGATGGCACGCCTCTTGAGATATCCAGGCAAAAAGGACTCGACCAGCCGATGCAAGACAACCCACGAGTTCTCATCATCGAAGACCAGGACGTTCTCCGAGTGATGCTCTTCACGATCCTTCGCCAACAACCGCTGGCGGTCGACACAGCCGTCAGCTCCGACACGGCCATGGCGAAAGTGCTGACGTGTGACTACGCTCTGATTCTCATCGACATGAATCTGGAAGACGGCGAAGCGGCGTCTTTCCTGAGCCGGTTCCGCGAGGCACGCCCGGAAGCGACGACGTTCGTCATCGCCGTGCGCGATGCGAACAAGGACGTGATCTTCGACCCGAGCATCGTCTCGGCGGTGCTCAACAAACCGCTCGAGATCGACACGCTGGCGCAGGTCGTGCGCGAATGCGCGATTGTGGTGCCGCCGCCGGAGGATCCCCAGCACTGTCCGCCCGCCGAGAGCGATGTGCGGACAGCGCTCGACCGCGGTCCCTACCTCGCGAACTGAGCGAACGCCGGAAAACGCGAGGCGGGGAGGACAGATCGCGGATCTGCGATCTAATGGGCCCGCGTGCATCCGCGACAAAAGGGCATCCTCTTCATCGTTGCCGCGGCGCTTCTCTGGTCGACTGGCGGGATCGGCATCAAAGCGGTTGTCGATCCGCCGCTGAAAGTCACGTTCTATCGGTCGTTCTTCGCGGCGATCGCGCTCGTCCTCCTGTTCCGGCGCAACCTCTGGGGACGCCGGTGGACATCGACTCCGATGTTCGTCGCCGCGATCGTCAGCTACGGCGCGTGCCTGACCACGTTCGTCGTGGCGACGAAGTGGACGACGGCGGCGAACGCGATCTTCCTGCAGTACGCGGGCGTCGTGTGGGTCCTCCTGTTCTCGCCGCTCGTCACGCGCGAGCCGATGCGTCTGCGCGACGCCATCGCCATCGCCGTCGCGATCGGCGGGATGGCGCTCTTCTTCGTCGGCCGTTTCGAAGCGCGCGGGATGTCGGGAAACCTGATGGCGCTGATCTCGAGCGTCTTCTTCGCCGCGCTGATCCTCGTGTTGCGGCGCGAGAATCACGCAGCCGAATCGGCGATCATGTGGGGTAACGTCGCGCTCTCGATCGCGCTGTTGCCGTTCGTTGGCCGCGACCTCGCCCTCACTTCCCGCTCCTTCGGCGTCCTCCTCTTCCTCGGCATCGTGCAGATCGCACTCGCGTACGCCCTCTTCGTGCGCGGCCTGCGGTACGTTACGGCGACGCAGGCATCGCTCACGGGCATGCTCGAGCCCATCGCCAATCCGCTCTGGGTCTTCCTCATCCTCGGCGAACGCCCCTCGCCGTTCGCGATCGCCGGCGCGGCCGTGGTGTTGTGCGCGATCGGATGGCACACGCTGACTGCAGCGCCGGCGAGCGAACTGCCGGCGGTGGATTAGTCGACATAGCCCACTTCTTGCACCGCGCGGATCGCGATGGCCTCCACGTTCGAGCTGATCGAGCCCGCGACCGGCGAGCGGCTGGCGACTGTTCCCCAGGCGAGTCGCGATGACGTCGATCGAGCCGTTCGCGCTGCCGACCGCGCGTTCGCCAGGGGCGATTGGCGGCGGATGCATCCGCGCCAGCGAGGCCGCGTTCTGTTGCGCCTCGCGGCGCTCATTCGCGACAACGCGGAGGAGCTGTCGCGCACCGAGTCGCGCAACGTCGGGAAGCCGATCCGCGAGTCGCGCGACGAAGTCGGCCTCGCCGCCGATTGCTTCGAGTATTACGCCGGCACGACGAACAAAGTCGGCGGCCAGACGATCCCCGGCAACCCGGCCGGCGTGTTGATGACGTTTCGCGAGCCCGTCGGCGTCTGCGGAATCATCGTGCCGTGGAACTTCCCGATCGCGATCACGTCGTGGAAGGTCGCGCCCGCGCTGGCGATGGGGAACAGCGTCGTCCTCAAGCCCGCCGAGCAGACGCCGCTGACGGCGTTGCGGCTCGCAGAGCTCGCCCGCGAAGCGGGGATTCCCGAAGGCGTATTCCAGGTCGTCACCGGTGCCGGCAGCGTCGCCGGCGATGCGATGCTGCGCCATCCGCTCGTCCGCAAAGTCGCGTTCACAGGATCGACCGAAGTCGGCATGAACGTGATGCGCCTCGCGGCCGACGACATCAAACGCGTCAGCCTCGAGCTCGGCGGCAAGTCAGCGAACATCCTGTTCGACGACTGCGACTTCGATCGCGCGGTCGCCTCCGCCGCCTCGAGCGCCCTCGGCAACGCCGGCCAGGATTGCTGCGCGCGCAGCCGCGTGCTCGTGCAGGAGTCGATCTACGACCGGTTCCAGAAAGCCGTCGTCGACGCGTTCAACAAAATCAAGGTCGGCGATCCGCTCGACGAGCAGACGGAAATGGGACCGCTCGTCACCGCCGCGCACCGGGATCGCGTCATGAGTTACATCGAGAGCGGCAAAGCGGAAGGAGCAACGCTCGCGTGCGGCGGACAATCTCCCAAGAAAAGCGGCACGTACCTCGCGCCCACCGTGTTCCTCGACGCGAAGCCGGGCATGAAGATCGTTCAAGAAGAGATCTTCGGTCCCGTCATCACCGTGATGCCGTTCGTGGACGAAGAGCAGGCCGTGACGATGGCGAACGACAGCATGTACGGCCTCTCGGGATCGATCTGGACGCGCGACATCTCGCGCGCGATGCGCGTTGCGCGCGCCGTGCAAACGGGTAATCTCTCGATCAACACGGGCAACAGCGTCCACCTCGAAGCTCCCTTCGGCGGCGTCAAACACAGCGGCCTCGGACGCGAGCTCGGCCTGCAGGTCCTCGACAACTACACGGAGTGGAAGACCGTTTACATCGACGTGAGCGCGTAAATGCAGGGACGAATCGATCGGGAAACGCTCGAACGCATGGTCTCCGGCGGCGACATCGAAACGGTCATCGCCGTCATCCCCGACATGTACGGGCGCCTCGTCGGCAAGCGATTCACGGCGCGGTATTTTCTCGAGGACATCGCCGGCCAGGGCATGCACACGTGCGACTACCTTCTCGCGTGCGACATGGACATGGATCCGGTGCCCGGCTACGCGTTCACGAGCTGGGCAAAAGGCTACGGCGACTTCCGGCCAGTGCCCGACTTCGACACGCTGCGAGTGGCGTCGTGGCACGACAAGAGCGCCCTCGTCATCTGCGACGTCATGCACGACACGCGCGACGAGCTGGTGTCGCTCGCGCCGCGCAGCATGCTGCGCCGCCAGGTCGAGCGCGCGGCGAAAGCGGGATACATGGCGATGGGAGCGTCGGAGCTGGAGCTCTACGTATTCAAAGACTCGTACGAGACCGCAGCCGACAAAGGATTCATTCGCATCGAGCCGATCGGCCGCGTCATCGAGGACTACCACATCCTCCAGGGCACGAAAGAAGAGTTCCTCATCGGCGCGATCCGCTCGCATCTCGAGCGCTCCGGTGTTCCCGTCGAATCGTCGAAAGGCGAATGGGGACCTGGCCAGCAGGAGATCGGGCTCCGCTACGCCGAGCTGATCGAGATGGCCGACCGCCACGTGATCTACAAGCACGCGGCGAAAGAGATCGCGTGGGCCGCCGGTCACGCGATCACGTTCATGGCGAAATGGGACGAGCGTTACGCCGGATCGAGCTGCCACATCCACATGAGCCTGTGGGACGCGAAGGGAAAGAAGGCGCTGTTCGACGGACGCGAGAAGCTCGGCCCGATCAAATCCTCTCCGATCTTCCGCCACTTCCTCGGCGGCTGGATGGCGCACATCCGCGAAGTGTTCGCGTTCTACGCGCCCTATCCGGCGTCGTACAAACGCTACGTCGCCGGATCGTTCGCGCCGACGGGAATCGCGTGGAGCTACGACAACCGGACGGCCGGGTTCCGGATCGTCGGCCACGGCTCGTCGCTGCGCATCGAGTGCCGCGCCGCGGGCGCGGACGCGAACCCGTATCTCGCGTTTGCAGTGACGCTCGCGGCGGGACTGGACGGCATCGCCAAAAGAATCGAGCCGCCGCCGGCGTTCGAAGGCGACGTGTACGGCGCGATGGATCTGCCGCACATGCCGCACTCGCTGAACGAATCGATCGAGGAGCTCGATCGCAGCTCGTGGGCGCGCGAGGCGCTCGGCAGCGAGGTCGTCGAGCACTACCTGCATTTCTTCAGAACCGAGCAGCGGAAGTTCGACTCGGTCGTCACGGACTGGGAACGACGAAGATACTTTGAACAGGCTTAGCGTCATTCCGAGCGCCGAAGAGCGCGAGGAATCTGGGCGGTGGGAACGAGCCACCGCCCAGATTCCTCGCCGTCTTCGCGGCTCGGAATGACATGAACCGGGAGTCCTGATGCGTTTAGCGAATAAAGTGGCGTTAATCACCGGCGGCGGCTCCGGCATCGGCAAGGCGTCGTGTCTGATCTTCGCGCGCGAAGGCGCGAAGGTCGTCGTCGTCGATCTGAAGAAGGAGACGGCGCAGGCCACCGCCGACGAGATCGCGAACAACGGCGGTGATGCGAAGGCATTCGCCGCCGATGTGTCCAAAGCGAAAGACGCCGAAGCAATGGTGAAGTTCGCGGAAGACAGCTACGGCAATCTGAACGTCGCGTTCAACAACGCAGGCATTTTCCTTCCCGATGACGACTCGGTCACGAACACAAGCGAGAAGGTCTGGGACACCGTCATCGACGTCAATCTCAAGGGCGTCTTTCTGGGATGCAAGTACGAGATTCCGGCGCTGCTGCGCGCGGGCGGCGGATCGATCATCAATACCGCTTCATTCGTCGCGGTGATGGGCGCGGCCGCTCCGCAGATCGCGTACACCGCGAGCAAAGGCGGTGTGCTGGCGATGACGCGCGAGATCGCGGTGGAGTTTGCGCGGAAGAACATTCGCGCGAACGCGCTCTGCCCGGGACCGGTCGAGACGCCTCTGCTCAACGAGCTGCTCTCCGATCCGGCGCGGCGCAACCGGCGGCTCGTTCACATTCCGCCGGGCCGCTTCGCACGCGCGGAGGAGATGGCGAACGCCGCACTCTTCCTGGCAAGCGACGAGTCGTCGTTCGTGAACGCGTCGACGTTCCTCGTCGACGGCGGAATCACGTCCGCGTACATCACGCCGGAGTGAACGTCATTCCGAGCGCCGCAGAGCGCGAGGAATCTGGGTGGCGGCGTTCGTGCCCCCGCCCAGATTCCTCGCCGTCTTCGTGGCTCGGAATGACACGTGGCCGCCGGTCGTTCCGTCCGTCGTGCCCAACGATCTCGGCGCCGTCGTACTCGCAGGACTCATCGAAGTCACTCCCGCGCCGGCAGCGATCGTCGAAGAGAACGTTCCGGCGATCCGCCGGACGGTTCGCGCGGTGCGAACGCCGCTCGATCTCGACGCGGAGGTCTTTCGCTACCGCGTGACCGGCGGGGGCGTCGTGCCGCTTACTTCTCGACGCCCGACGAGCGGATTTCGATACTCCCGTTCGTCGTGTGCAGCGACAAGTTCGGTCCACCGCCGTTCAGCGTCCCGCGCAGCTCGCGGCGGCTGAAGCTCCGTGTTGTCACCGGCAGGTCGGTGCGGATCGAACCGTTCGTTGTTTCGGCCTCGAGCGTTGCGGCGAAGCTCGGCGGCACGGTCAGCGTGATGCTGCCATTCGTCGTCTCGAGCTCCATCCCTTTGCCCGCGCTGACCTGAAGCAGCTCCGCGCGAATCGCGCCATTGGTCGTGGAAGCGTTGACCGCGCCGGAGCAGCGCACCGCCTCGATGCGGCCGTTGGTCGTTCCGAGCTCGATCCGCCCGCTGACGTCGGAGACCGAGATCGCTCCGTTGGTGTTGTCGACTTTCAGGTCGGCCGAGCGCGGCACCGTCACGTCGTACTCGACGGAGGCGTTTCCGTCGTTGCCGAACAGAAAGTCGAAGAAGCCGGAGTCATTGCGCCTCGGCATCCGCGTGACGACGCTGACGCCGTCGGCGATGCGGACGTCGATGCCGATCTTGTCCAGCACCTCGCGCGCATCCGCTTTCTTCATGGCGTGAATGCGGACGCGCGGCTGATCCCATGACGTCACGGTGATCCTGCCGTTCACGTTCTCGATCGAGACGGGACTTCCCGGCCGCACGTCGACGGTGCGGTCGAACGGCTCCTGAAGTTTGTCCGCCAGGCCCGTGCCTGCGAAGGCAATCGCGAAGATGAAAGACAGAAACGCTGTGCGCATGAAAGCCTCCTCCGGACGTGAGTACGTCGAGCGCGCGGCAGGGTTGCACAGGACGGTTACAATCTGCGCCGTGCGCAGCCGTGACGCGATCATCGTCGCGTTCATCCTGGTGGTGATCCTTGCGGCGACGGCGCTGCGGCTCGACGGTCCCGCTCCCGGCGAGCTCGCGCGCGACGCGGACAACGTCCTGAAAAGCCTGCTGCGCGAGGGACTTCCGCATCCCAGCGGCTCGCCCGCGAATCGCGTGGTCCGCGACCGCATCCTGGCCCGCTTTCGCGAGCTCGGCTACGCGCCGGCGATCCAGCGCGCGTACGCGTGCGGACCGCGATCCCACCGCTGCGCGACAGTCGAGAACATCGTCGTGCTGCCGCCCGTCCAGGGCGATATCGTCCTTGGCGTCGCGCATTACGATTCTGTTCCGGCCGGCCCGGGCGCGTCCGATGACGGTGCCGGCGTCGCGACGATCCTCGAATGCGCACGTAACCTGCGCGGCGGCTTCAGGAATCCGATCGGATTTCTGATCACCGACGGCGAGGAGCTCGGACTCGTCGGCGCGCAGGCGTTCGTCAACGATCAAGCACTCTCGCGAAACGTGCGCGCGGTCGTAAACGTCGAGGACCGCGGCACGTCAGGCCCGAGCTTCCTGTTCGAGACCAGCCGCGACAACCGCGATCTCGCGCCGCTGTTCCGCGATCTGCCCCGGCCGAATACGAGCTCGCTCTTCTACACCGTGTACGAGCTGATGCCGAACGACACCGACGTGACGGTGTTCAAGCGCGCCGGCAAGATCGCCGTCAATTTCGCCGCGATCGGCGGCGTCGAGAACTACCACCACGCGTCGGACGATCTCGCGCACGTCGACGTGCGTACCCTCGAGCACCACTGCGAAAACGCGCTCCCCATGATCCGCGCTCTCGCCTCGGCCGATCTGCGGAGCTTGCGGCATGGCAACGCTGTTTTCTTCGACGTCCTCGGATTGTTTCTCGTCTCCTGGCCGGAGCAGTGGACGATCTGGATCGCGCTCGCGAGCTTCGTCCTGCTGATCGTCCTGATGCGGAGCGTGCCGGCGCGCGACACTCTCATCAGCGCGCTGATGTTCCTCGGCGCAATCGCGTGCGCGGCGGCGATCGGAATTGTGGCGATGGTCGTGCTGCCGCATCGCCTCGCTCACCCTGTGCCCGCGGTCGCGGCGATGTGGACCGTGGGCGTCGCGTGCGCGGTGCTCCTGACGCGCAATCGCGCGTGGCAGGGGCGCTCGCTCGTGTGGCACGTCGCTGCGATCGCCCTCGCGCTGACCCTGCCGGGCGTCAGCTTTCTCTTCCTGCTGCCGGCGCTCGCGATGCACGTGCCGGCGCGCCCGTTCGTCGCCGCTGCGGTCGCGGCGCTGCTCTTCTTTCCGCTCGGGCTCGTGCTTTACACCGCGCTCGCGGCGCTGGCGCTTCCCGCAATCGCGGTGCTGATGGCGATCTTCGGATCGACCGTCACCAAATGAAAAAGCCCGCCGGGCGGCGGGCTCTCTGGTCGATCTATTTGCTCTTCTTCTTTTTCGAAGCGGCTTTCTTCTTCGGCTTTGCTTCGGCCTTTTCTTTGGCAGGCGCTGCTGCCTTCTTCTTCGATGCCGCGCGCTTCTTCGGCTTCTCCTCCGCCGGCGGCGCTGCTTCCGCCTCGGGCTCTTCGGCTTCCGATTCCGCTTTCTTGCGGCTCTTCTTCGAGGCACCGGGTGCAGCCGCTTCCGCTTTCTTCTCTTCCGGCAGCGTGTAGCCGATGAACTCGAGGATCGCCATCTCTGCAGCGTCGCCGCGGCGAGAGCCGAGCTTCACGATGCGCGTGTAGCCGCCCGGGCGCTCGGCGAAACGCGGGCCGAGCGTGTCGAACAGCTTCCCGATCAGAACGTCGTCGGGGACAACGCGCGCGGCCTGACGGCGCGAGTGCACGCTGTCGTTCTTGCCGAGGGTGACGAGCTTCTCGATGAGCGGCCGGAGCTCTTTGGCTTTCGGCAGCGTCGTGACGATGCGCTCGTTCTCGATCAGCGAGGCGAGCTGGTTGCGGAACATCGCGGCGCGGTGGCTCGCGGTCCGTCCCAGCTTGCGGTGAACCATTCCATGTCGCATTGCTCCGCCTTTCGCCAGCTCATTCGCGCATTTCGGCCGCGCCGCCGCGGGACGCCATGCGAGTCATTCCGAACGACAGCCCGAGAGACGCGAGCACGTCCTTGATCTCGTCGAGCGACTTCCGGCCGAAATTTTTCGTTGACAGCATCTCGCGCTCGGTGCGCTGCACCAGGTCGCCGAGGGTGCGGATGTTGGCGTTCTTGAGGCAGTTCGCGGAGCGGACGGAGAGGTCCAGCTCCTCGATCGGTTTGGCCAGCATCTCGGCGAGGCGCGGATCGACTTCCGGCGCCGCCGCCTCTTCGATCGTCTCGCCGCGGCTCTCGAACGTAGAGAAGATGCGGAGGTGATCGCCGAGGAGATCGGCAGCGAGGCTGACCGCTTCCTGCGGCGAGACGGCGCCGTTCGTCCACACTTCGAGGATGAGGCGGTCGTAGTCGGTCATCTGTCCGACGCGCGCGCCTTCAACGTGATAGTTGACGCGGCGCACAGGGGAGTGGATCGAGTCGATCGGGATGTAGCCGAGCGGCAGATCGGAATCGGAGTTGCGGTCGGCGACCTGGTAGCCGCGGCCGCGCTTCAGACGCGCTTCGAGCTTCAGCGAGCCTTCCTTCGACAGGGTGGCGATGTGCGCCGTCGAATCGAGAATCTCGATGTCGGAGTCGGCTTCGAAGTCGGCCGCGGTTACGACGCCCGGCCCGCTTTTCTCGAGGTAGAGGGTCTTCGGACCTTCGCCGTGCATCTTGAACGCGATCTGCTTGAGATTGAGAACGACGTCGGTCATGTCCTCGACCACGCCGGTGAGCGATGAGAATTCGTGAAGAACACCTTCGACGCGTACGGCCGTGACGGCCGCTCCCTCAATCGAGGAGAGCAGGACGCGGCGCACCGCGTTGCCGATCGTCGTTCCGAAACCGCGCTCGAACGGCTGGGCGATGAAACGCCCGTAGTTCGGCGTGAGAGTTTCCGAATCGTAATCGAGTTTCTTCGGCTTCTGAAAATCTGACCACAGCATGTGAGCGGCCTCCTCAATTTGGTGGATCCTTCACCCTCGCTTCGCGAAGGCTCAGGATGAGTGTTCGCGCCGCTGCGCGGCGCTATCCTCACTTCGAGTAGAGTTCGACGATGAGCTGTTCCTGGATGGGGAGACGGATGTCTTCGCGCTTCGGGACATCCATCACGTTTCCGCGGAACTGTTCTGCATTCAGCTCGAGCCATGACGGAACGCCGCGGCCCGCCGCCGTTTCGACGGCCTGGCGGATCTGTTCGTTCTTACGGCTCTTCTCGCGAACCTGAATGGCATCCCCCTTCTTCGCCTGATAGGACGGGATGTTGATCTTCCTGCCGTTCACTTCGATGTGTCCGTGGCGGACGAGCTGCCGGGCCTGCGCACGCGACGACGCGAAGCCGAGCGAGTAGACGACGTTGTCGAGCCGGAGCTCGAGCTGGCGAAGCAGGTTATCGCCGGTGACGCCGGTCTTCTGCGCGGCGCGCTGGAAGTACAGCCGGAACTGGCGCTCCAGAAGTCCGTAGATGCGCTTCACCTTCTGCTTCTCGCGAAGCTGCAGGCCGTATCCGAGGACCTTGGAGCGGCGACGGCCGTGCTGGCCGGGCGCGTAGTTGCGGCGCTCGATCGAGCACTTGTCCTTGAAACAACGATCGCCCTTCAAAAAGAGCTTCATACCCTCGCGCCGGCAGAGCCGGCAGACGGGATCAGAGTAACGAGCCACTATGCCTCCATGTTGTTCGGACCCATCTCACCATTGAGATGTTCCGCATACGGCCGCAGCTGCTGGCCGTAACTTGTTTCCACGAGAGCGCAGCTTTTAAACGCGTCGCCGTTTCGGCGGGCGGCAGCCGTTGTGGGGAATGGGAGTGACATCCTTGATCGACTTGATGTCGAGGCCCGACGCTGCCAGCGCGCGAATCGCCGACTCGCGGCCCGCTCCGGGACCCTTCACCTTCACATCGACGCTGCGGATTCCATGCTCCTGCGCGAGCTGCGCCGCGTTCTGCGCCGCAACCTGGGCAGCGAAGGGAGTGCCCTTGCGCGACCCCTTGAAGCCGATGCGGCCGGCGCTCGACCAGGCCAGGATGTTCCCGACCGGATCGGAGATGGCCACGATGGTGTTGTTGAACGTGGCCGCGATCGATGCCACGCCGTGCGGAACGTTCTTCCGCTCCTTGCGCTTCGTGCCGGCCCGGCGCTGTCCCTGTTTCGGTGCTCTTGCAGTTGCCATGAATCGTTTCCCTTATTTCTTTGTAGCTTTCTTCTTGCCGGCGATCGCGCCCTTGCGCGGACCTTTGCGCGTGCGCGCGTTCGTGTGCGTACGCTGGCCGCGGACGGGTAGCCCGCGGCGATGGCGCATGCCGCGGTAGCAGTTGATCTCCATCAGCCGCTTGATGTCGAGGCCGACGTCCTTGCGGAGATCGCCTTCGACTTTCCCCTCATCCGTAATCACCTGACGGATCTTGCGGACGTCATCCTCGGTCAGATCCTTGACGCGGACGTCGCGGTTGACCTGAGCCTTGCCCAGGATGTCGTTCGAGCGGGAACGGCCGATGCCGTAGATGTACGTAAGACCGATCTCCACGCGCTTATTGAGCGGGAGGTCAACGCCTGCGATACGTGCCATGGTTGTTCTCTACCCCTGTCGCTGTTTGTGTTTCGGGATCTCGCAGATGATGCGGATCACGCCCTGACGGCGGACGATCTTGCACTTGCTGCAAATGCGTTTTACTGATGAACGTACTTTCATGTCACTTGTACCTGTAGATGATTCTTCCTCGAGTCAGATCGTATGGCGAGAGCTCCACGAGAACCTTGTCTCCGGGAAGGATGCGGATGAAGTGTTTGCGCATTTTGCCGGAGATGTGCGCGAGGACCTTGTGCTTATTCTCCAGCTCGACCTGGAACATCGCGTTGGGCAATGTCTCCAGCACCGTCGCCGTCACTTCAATGGCTTCTTCCTTCGACATGTTCTCCTTTACTGCTCTTACCGGCCCAGTACCAGCGGTCCGTTCGACGTGACCGCTACCGAATGTTCGAAGTGCGCGGCCAGCGTTCCATCGATCGTCCGCGCCGTCCAGCCGTCGCTGTCGGTGCGCACGTCCTGGATCATTCCTCCGTTCGCGGCCCGCTGGATGCGCGCCTCGAGCTTCGGACCCACCTCGCACAACATCGGCTCGATCGCGAGGACCATTCCTTCGCGAAGCTCGAGTCCTCTGTCCCGCTTGCCGTAGTTGTAGACCTGCGGCTCCTCGTGCATCCGGCGGCCGATTCCGTGGCCGACGAAGTTCCGGATGACGTGGAACCCGCGCGATTCCGCGTGCTCCTGAACGGCCGCGCCGATATCGCCGAGGTGACGGCCCGGCCGAAGCTCCTCGATCGCGAGATCGAGGCATTCTCTGGTCGTCCGCATCAGCTCGTCTGCCCGCTCCGTCACCTTACCCACCCCCACAGTGATCGCGCCGTCGCCCACGTATCCCTCGAAGATCGATCCGAAGTCGAGGCCGAGGATGTCGCCCTCCTGTAATCTGGAACGATTCGGTATTCCATGGACGATGACGTCGTTCACCGATGCGCAGAGGACTGCCGGGTACGGTGGCAGGTTCATCGGCGCGTAATTCTTGAAAGGTGACTTCGCGCCGCGCCGGGCCAGCTCCTCTTCCGCGACAGCGTTGAGCTGCGCGGTGGTGGCGCCCGGCTTGACCATGCCGCGCAGACCATCGAGGATTTCCAGAACGATCCTGTTCGCGCGATCCATCACCTGGATCTCATCGCGAGTCTTCAGAATCGGTCCTTTCATTCGGTCGAGCATGCTGGTGGCCTACGACAACGAGTTCTCTATCCGTTCAAAGACCTGATCGACGGGACCGGTCCCGTCGACTTCTTTCAGCCAGCTCTTCGCCTTGTAGTAATCGGCGACCGGAGCCGTCTGCCGGTGAAACGACTCGAGCCGCTTCCGAACGGCCACTTCCGTGTCGTCCGGACGAGCAATGAGCTCCCCGCCGCAGCGATCGCAAACACCGTCGACTTTGGGGGGCTGATTCTCCAAATGGTAAATCGCCCCACACTGCGAACAGGTGCGGCGAAGGGCGATTCGCTTGACGATAGCTTCGTCCGGAACCAGTAGCCGCACAACGCGGAGGGGACCTGATCCATTCCCCCCGACCAGAGCGTCAAGTTTCTCGGCCTGGACGAGCGTCCGCGGGAAGCCGTCGAGGATGAATCCCTTCCGTGCGTCCGGCTTGGCCAGCCGCTCGCGGATCATGCCGATCATCACGTCATCGGGCACCAGGGCACCCGACTTCATGATCGCGTCGGCCTTCTGCCCGAGCGCCGTGCCTTCCGCGACCGCCTCGCGGAGCATGTCGCCCGTGGAGATGTGCGGGATCCCGAAGCGCGATGCCAGCCGCTTCGCCTGCGTTCCCTTTCCGCTCCCCGGCGGTCCGATGAAGATGATGTTCACTGGTTCACTAGCCTCTTCGCCCTCGAATCCGTCCGCGCTTCATGAATCCGTCGTAATGCCGCATGACCAGCTGGGACTCGATCTGCTGGATCGTGTCCATCGCCACGCCCACGACGATCAGGAGCGACGTTCCACCAAAGTAGAAGTTGATGCCCATGCCTTCCGTGAACCACACCGGCAGCGCGCGGTCGAGCGCCGCGCCGACGCCGAACGGAAGTTGGTTGACGTGCACGCCGGAGATCAGAAACTCCGGCAGGACGCACACCGCCGCGAGGTAGACCGAGCCGACGAACGTGATGCGTGTGAGCACGCGGTCGATGTAGTCGGAGGTCTTCTTGCCCGGACGGATGCCCGGGATGAAGCCGCCGTACTTGCGCATGTTGTCGGCTGTGTCGACCGGGTTGAACACGATCGATGTGTAAAAGTAGCCGAAGAAGATGATGCCGATGACCTGCAGCAGGTAATACAGCGGCTCGCCCACGCGCATTTGCGCGGCGATTGCCTGCGACCACGGCGCCTTGATCATGGTGGCGATCGTCTGCGGGATCACCATGATCGACGATGCAAAGATGACCGGGATGACACCGGCCGTGTTCACGCGGAGCGGCAGGTAGGTGTTCGCGCCGCCGTAGACCTTCCGGCCGACGACGCGCTTCGCGTACTGCACCGGGATCCGGCGCTGCGCGCGTTCCATGAACACGACGAAGCCGACGACCGCGATCATGAAGACGACGAGAAACAGGATCGCGAACAGGTTGCGCTGGCCCGTGCGGATCTCATCGACCGTGACGATGACCGCGTGCGGCAGGTTCACGACGATTCCGGCGAAGATGATCAGCGAGATCCCGTTGCCGATGCCGCGCTCGGAGATCTGTTCGCCGAGCCACATGATGAACGCGGTGCCGGTCGTGAGCGTCAGCACCGTCATGATCGGAAAGCCGAGGCCGTATAAGGAATCCTGAATGTGCGGCGGCACGAGAGGCGCGCCACCCGGAGCGGACTGCGCCTTCAGCCAGAACGCCACGCCGAGCGACTGAATGATCGACAGGACGATCGTGCCGTAGCGCGTGTACTGGTTGATCTTGCGGCGGCCCATCTCGCCCTCTTTGGAGAGCTTCTCGAGGTACGGCCACACGACGGTGAGGAGCTGCAGGATGATCGATGCCGAGATGTACGGCATGATCCCGAGCGCGAACACCGACAGTCTGCGCAGCGCGCCGCCGGAGAAGAGATCGAGGAATCCGAACACTCCGCCGGCCATCGATTTGAAGAATTCCGACAGCGCCTGCGGATCGACGCCCGGCGTCGGAATGTGTGAGCCGAGACGATAGACGGCGAGCAGCAGAAACGTGAAAATGATTCGCTTGCGGAGATCGGGGATGGCGAAGATGTTGCGGAACGTCTCTGCGAAATTCACTTTAAGCAATCTCCTGGCACGTGCCGCCTGCCGCTTCGATTTGCTTTCGCGCTGACTCGGAGAACTTCGCCGCGTGTACGGTGAGCTTCTTGGTCAGCGTGCCATTGCCGAGGATCTTGATTCCGTCGTTCTGTCCCTTGATCAGACCGGCCTTGCGGAGCACTGCCTCGTCGACGGTCGCGCCATTGTCGAATCGCTCGAGATCCGACACGTTCACGACGGCATGGGTCCTCTTGAAGATGTTCGTGAAGCCGCGCTTCGGAAGACGGCGGTGCAGCGGCATCTGGCCGCCTTCGAAGCCGAGCATCCGGCTGTAGCCCGTGCGCGACTTCTGCCCCTTCTCGCCGCGGCCTGCCGTCTTGCCCGTCCCGGAGCCGGGGCCGCGGCCGACACGCTTGCGCGTGTGCTTGCTGCCCTTTTTTGGTTTGAGGTTGTTGAGATCCATGAGCGACTCCTACTCCACCACTTCGACGAGGTGCGGGATCTTGGCAATCATCCCGCGGATTTCCTTTGTGTCGACGCGCTCGGTGACCCGGTGCATCTTGCCGAGGCCGAGCGCTTTGAGCGTCTCGCGCATTTCGCGAGGGCAGCCGATGCCGCTCCCGATCTGACGGACGCGGATCGTATTTGCCTTCTTCTCCGCTTTCTTTCTCGGGCTCATGCTTCACCCTCCGGCGTGGGGGTTGCCGTTCCCTCGCCCCCGCGCAGCTTGTTGTACTGCGCTTCGCTGCGGAGCTGCTTCAGCGCCTCGAACGTCGCCTTGACGACGTTGTGCGGATTGGCCGTACCGAGCGACTTCGTCAGGATGTTCTGGATGCCGGCCGACTCGAGGATCGCCCGCACCGGACCTCCGGCGATGACGCCGGTACCGTCCGAAGCCGGCTTGAGAAGGACCTTCCCCGCGCCGTAGTGGCCGAGCGTCGCGTGAGGGATCGTCGTCCCGCTCATCGAGATCGAGATCATGTTCTTCTTCGCGATCTCGATGCCCTTCTTGATCGCGGCAGGCACTTCCTTGGCCTTCCCCGATCCGAATCCGACGCGGCCCTTGCCGTCGCCAACGACAACGAGCGCGCTGAAGCTGAAGTTCTTGCCGCCCTTGACGACCTTCGTGACGCGGTTGATGTGGACGACCTTGTCGATCATCCCGCTCTCGGAGCGCTCGCTGTCGCGACGATCGCTGCGGCCACCCTGTCCTCGCTGCATGGGACGCTGCATTTGATCTCCTAGAATTCCAGACCGTTTTCACGCGCTGCATCGGCGAGCGCCTTGATGTTGCCGTGGTAGAGGTAACCGCCGCGGTCGAAGACCACGCGTTTGATCCCCTTGTCCTTCGCCTTCTTCGCGATCAGCGCGCCGACCGCTTTCGCAGCCGCCGCGTTGGCGCCCTTCGCCGACGAATCTTTTTCATTGCTCGACGCGGAGACGATCGTCTTGCCCGAAGCGTCGTCGATCACCTGCGCGTAAATGTGCTTGAGGCTGCGGAACACCGCCAGCCGAGGACGCTCGGCGTTGCCGGTGACCTTGCGGCGGATGCGATCTTTGATTCGACCCCGCGAAACGACTCTTTCTTTTGCTCTGTCCATTCGAAGCTCTCAGCTGTTACTTGCCTGCCGCCTTACCGGCCTTCCGACGGATGACTTCGTCCGAATACTTGATGCCCTTGCCCTTGTAGGGATCCGGCTCGCGCAGCGCGCGAATCTCCGACGCGACCTGCCCGACTTTCTGCTTGTCGATGCCGGTGATCGTGACGTGGCCGCTCTTCGCGTCGACGGTGATGTCGATCCCCTGCGGAATCGCGAAGCGCACCGGATGCGAATACCCGAGCTGGAACACCACTTCTTTGCCCTTCACTTCGGCGCGGTAGCCGACGCCGACGATGTCGAGCTCTTTCTTGAATCCTTCGGTGACGCCGCGGACGTTGTTCGCGACGAGCGCGCGCACGAGACCATGAAAGGCTTTCGACTTCCCTTCATCGTTGCTGCGCGTGAACTGCACGACGTTCTTCTCCACCTTCACGTCGATGCCTTCGATGAGCTGCGTGCTCAAAGTACCCTTCGGCCCCTTCACCGTGACGGCGTTTCCGTCCTTCTTGACCTCGACTCCCTTGGGGAGCGAGATCTCTTTTCTTCCGATTCGCGACATTGGTCGAATCTCCTTACCAGACCTGGCAGAGCACTTCGCCGCCCACGCCGTTCTTCACCGCCTCGGCTCCGGACAGGACGCCTTTCGACGTCGAGACGATGGCCAGTCCCAGTCCACCGAGGACGCGCGGGATCTCGAGCTTGTTCCGGTAGACGCGGCGGCCCGGACGCGACACGCGCTCGATCCCGTGAATGACCGGCTCACCATCCTCGGAGTACTTGAGGTAGATGCGCAGGTTCGGCTGGACCTTGTCCTCCAGCAGCTTGTAGTTGCTGATGAACCCTTCGCTCTTGAGAATGCGCGCGATCTCGACCTTGAGCTTCGATGAGGGCAGCTCGATGCGGTCGTGATGCGATTGAATTCCGTTGCGGATGCGAGTCAGCATGTCCGCGATAGGATCAGTCATCGACATAGGTCAGTTCCTTCGGCCCTTCTTACCAACTCGCCTTGGTTATGCCCGGGATGTAGCCACCGAGCGATAGCTGACGGAAACAGATGCGGCAAAGCTGAAACTTGCGGAGGAACCCGCGCGGCCGGCCGCACACCTTGCAGCGGTTCCGTTTGCGGGTCGAGAACTTCGGCTTCCGCTCAGCCTTGACGATCATGGAGGTTTTTGCCATCTGGTTGTCCCTTATTTCCCGAACGGCATGCCCATCTCGCGGAGGAGGACACGGGCCTGCTCGTCAGTCTTTGCCGTGGTGACGATGGTGATGTTCATGCCCTTCGACTTGTCCACCTTGGCCACGTCGATCTCCGGGAAGATGAGGTGGTCGCGGATGCCGAGGGTGTAGTTGCCGCGGCCGTCGAAGGAGCGGGTCGGAACGCCGCGGAAATCGCGGACGCGCGGCAGGGCGATGTTGATCAGGCGGTCGAGGAACTCGTACATCTTCTCCCCGCGCAGCGTGACCATCGCGCCGATGGACTGGCCCTCGCGCAGCTTGAAGCTGGCGATCGACTTCTTCGCTTTGGTGATCACCGGCTTCTGGCCGGCGATCTGCGTGAGCTCGTCGACGGCGCTGTCGAGGATCTTCGCGTTCTGGATCGCCTCGCCGACGCCCATGTTCACCACGACCTTGTCGATCCTGGGAACGGCCATGGGGTTCTTGATCTTGAACTCGTCCTGCAGCTTCTTGCGGACTTCCTTCGCGTACAGCTCTTTCAGTCTCGACGACATGGCTTAACTTCCCAGATCCGAGTTGCACTTGCGGCAGTACCGCAGCGAGCCCTCGTCCGTCCGATGCGAGCCGAGGCGCGTGGCCTCGCCGCAGCTGGGGCAGACGACCTGGAGTTTGTCGACGCGGACCGGCGACTCGCGCTCCAGGATTCCGCCCTGCACGTTCTTCGAGGGGTTCGGACGCGTGTGCTTCTTCAGGAAGTTCACGCGCTCGACGACGGCCGTGCCCCTGGCCGGATTGACGCGCAGAACTTTGCCCTTCTTGCCGCGGTCCTTACCCGTGAGCACCACGACCGTGTCGCCTTTCCTGACGTGCGACTTGCCGTGCGGCTCTACCTTGTATTTCGTTGTTTTTCCGTACATTGCTTAAATGACCTCGGGGGCGAGCGAGATGATCTTCATGAACTTCCGCTCGCGGAGCTCGCGGGCCACGGGACCGAAGACGCGCGTCCCGACCGGCTCGCGCTGATCGTTGATGAGAACGGCCGCGTTGTCGTCGAACTTGATGTAGGAGCCGTCCTTGCGGCGATGCTCCTTCACCGTGCGCACGATCACGGCCTTGACCACGGCGCCTTTCTTGACGGTGCCGTCCGGCGCCGCTTCCTTGACCGACGCGGTGATGACGTCGCCCAGGCCCGCGTACTTGCCGGCGGTCGAGCCGCCGAGCATCTTGATCGCGGCAATCTTCTTCGCGCCGGTGTTGTCCGCGACGGTGAGGATGGTGCGCATCTGAATCATGGCTAGCTCGCTCTCTCCAGCACTTCTTTCACGTTCCAGCGTTTCCGCTTCGACATCGGACGCGTCTCTTCGATGACGACGCGGTCGCCGATGTTGAGCGGATCGTTCGCGTGCGCCAGAAATTTGCTCGTCCGCTTCACGTACTTCAGATACATCGGATGCTGGACGAGACGTTCCACGGCCACGACGACCGTCTTCTGCATCTTGTTCGAGACAACGACGCCGACCTTGGTCCGCTCGATGCCTTTCTTCTTTTCCGTCTGGTTCTCTGCCATTGCTTATCTCCGACTACGCGCGCGAGCGCTCGCCGAGCAGCGTCTTGATGCGAGCGATCTCGCGCCTGACCTGCCGGATCTTCATGGGGTTCTCGATGCGGCCGGTGGCGCGCTGGAAACGGAGCTTGAACAGCTGCTCCGACAGCTCCTTCTCGCGCATCTGCAGCTCGTCGACGCTCTTGTCCCGAAGCTCTGCGACCTTCATGGCTCGGTGCCCTCCATCATTTCGCGGCTGACGAACCGCGTCTTGATCGGGAGCTTGTGCGCCGCCAGACGGAACGCCTCTTCGGCGATCTCGCGCGACACGCCCTCCATCTCATAGAGGATGCGCGCCGGCTTGACCACACACACCCACTCTTCGGGTGCGCCTTTGCCCTTGCCCATACGGGTCTCGAGCGGCTTCTTCGTGACGGGCTTGTCGGGGAAGATCCGGATCCAGATCTTTCCGCCGCGCTTGACGTGACGCGTCATCGCGACACGGCCCGCTTCGATCTGCCGCGCCGTCACCCAACCTGCCTCGAGAGCCTGCAGCCCGTAATCGCCGAACGAGATCTTCTGACCACGAGTGGCCAGACCACGCCGGCGTCCGCGCTGCTGTTTTCTGAATTTTACTTTCTTCGGCATCATCATGATGTCGTTTCTCCGTTATGCCGTCATCTACTGAGGCCGTCTCCGGCTCTTCGCCTTGGCCATCTCACCTTTGTAGATCCACACCTTGACGCCGATGATGCCGTACGTCGTGCGCGCGAGCGCCAGACCGTAGTCGACGTCGGCCTTCAGCGTGTGCAACGGAAGACGGCCGTCCTGGTACCACTCACTGCGCGCGATCTCGGCGCCGTTGAGGCGGCCGCCCACGCGAACTTTGATTCCTTTCGCTCCGAAGCGGAACGCCGACTCCATCGCCTTCTTCATGGCGCGACGAAACGCGATGCGGCGCTCGAGCTGCGTAGCGATGTTCTCGGCCACGAGCTGCGCATCGAGCTCGGGGCGCTGGATCTCCTGGATGTTGATGTAGACCTCGCCGTTGACGAGCTTCTGCAGCTCGTCGCGCAGCTTGTCCACCTCGGCGCCCTTGCGTCCGATGATGATTCCCGGACGCGAGGTGTAGATGTTGATACGCATCTTGTTCGCCGTGCGCTCGATGTCGATCTCGGACACGCCCGCGTGCGACAGACGCTTCTTCAGATCCTCACGGAGCTTCAGATCGCGATGCAGCGTCTCGGCGTAATTCTTCCCGGCATACCAGCGGGAATGCCAGGTCTTGTTGAATCCGAGCCGAAATCCGTACGGGTTGACCTTCTGACCCAAAATAGCCTCCGTTATTTCCTGGCGCGGGCGCGGGTGGTCTTCTTCGTCCCGCCGGTCCGCTCGTTCACTGCTTTCACTTCATCCGAGACGTGAACGGTCACGTGCGCCTTGCGCTTCTGGATGCGATAGGCGCGTCCCATCGGCGCGGGCTGCACGCGTTTCTCGCGCGGACCCTCGTTGACATAAATCTTCGACACCACCAGATCGTCGACGTCGGCGCCGGTCTCTTTGTTCTCCGCGTTCGCAACGGCGGAGCGGAGGAGCTTCTC
>DASWBH010000064.1:0-2712 GCA_036390755.1 Thermoanaerobaculia bacterium | reverse complement strand
GCCATCGGACCGGGCGTGTCCTGATCGGCGGTGATCGGGATGACGCCGTAACGGCTGACGCGGCCGACGGTCGGCTTGATGCCGACGAGCATGTTCTGGTTCGACGGGCTGAGGATCGAGCCCGACGTCTCGGTGCCGATGTTGCCGGCCCAGAAATTCGCGGACGTGCCGATGCCGGAGCTCGATCCGCCGGTGAAGAGCGCGGGCCGTCCGTCGGCTGTATCGGTGCGGGGGTCGCGGCGCGGATCGTACGGATTGAGGCCGTAGCCTTTCAGCCCGTTGTAATTCGCGGGCATGGGCGTCGGCGAGCCGGCCACCCAGTTCGCCAGCTCGGTCATGATCGTCTTGGCGATGATGATCGCGCCGGCGTCGCGCAGATTTTTCGTCACCGTCGCCTCGTACGGCGGAATGAGTCCGTCGAACGCGAGCGCACCGCCGGTGGTCGGCATGTTCGTCGTGTGGATGTTGTCCTTGAGCGCGATCGGAATGCCGTGCAGCGGACCGCGAATGTGCCCCGCGGCGCGCTCGCGATCGAGCTCGTCGGCCTCTGCGAGCGCGTTCGGATTGATGTAGATCGCGGCGTTCAGCCGGTCCTCGTACGCCGCGATGCGCGTGAGGTACTGCTGCACGAGATCGTGCGAGGTGATGCGGCCGTCGCGCATCGCGGCTTGCATTTCCGGGATCGTCGCTTCGACGACGGTGAAGGGTTTTTTCGCCGCCGCACCGAGAAGAGGCGCGGCGGCGAGAATCAGTGCAATCGCCAGCGTTCGTTTCATGGCCGGCGATTCTAATGCGCCGTCTACCAGACCACGCAGCGCTTATCGGCCGCGCGCACCATCGGATCGTCTGCCTTGCAGCCGAATGCGGACGCGAACTCGGGCATGTTCGTCAGCGGCGCGTTCGCGCGGAAGCGGTCGAGCGGATGCGGATCGGTCGTCGCCTGCAGCCGTTCCGACTCCGGGCGTCCGGACGCGGCCCAGCTGTGCGCGTAACCGAGGAAGAAGCGCTGCTCGGGGGTGAAGCCGTCGATGACCTGGCGCGGCTTCCCCTGCTGCGACTTCTGGTACGCGGCGTACGCGATCTTCAGGCCGGCGAGGTCGGCGATGCTTTCGCCGGACACGAGCTTGCCGTTCGTGTTCACGTCGCCGACTTTGAATTCGTCGAACTGCTTCTGGATGCACTCGGCCTGTTTCTGAAATGCCTTGAGGTCGTCGGGCGTCCACCAGTTGACCAGGTTGCCCTTCGCGTCGAACTTCGAGCCCTGATCGTCGAAGCCGTGCGTCATCTCGTGGCCGATGACCGCGCCGACCGCGCCGTAGTTGTACGCGTCGTCGCGATTGGGGTCATAGAACGGCGGCTGGAGAATGCCGGCCGGGAAGACGATCTCGTTCATCGAGGAGTTGTAGTACGCGTTGACCGTCGGCGGCGACATGCCCCACTCGGTCCGATCGACCGGTTTCCCGATCTTCTCGATGTCGCGCTTGTTCTCGAACACCCGGGCGCGCAAGACGTTCTGCGCATAAGAACTGCGATCGACCTTCAGCGTGGAGTAGTCGCGCCACTTGTCCGGGTAACCGATCTTGCGCGTGAACGCGTTGAGCTTCGCGAGCGCCTGCGCTTTCGTGGCATCGTTCATCCAGTCCAGACCTTTGATGTCGCTGCCGAGCGCATCGCCCAGGTTGTTCACCAGTTCCAGCATCCGCTTCTTCGCCTCGGGCGGAAACGCGGTCTTCACGTAGGCCTGTCCAAGAGCTTCGCCGAGGGCGCGGTCGGTGGAGGCGACGCAGCGCTTCCAGCGCGGGAGCTGCTCTTTCGTTCCGCGCAGAGTCGCGCTGTAGAAGTCGAAATTCGCGTCGACGAACTTCTTTGAAAGCGTCGGCGCGGCGTTATTGATCGTGTTGAAACGGAGATACTCCTTCCAGTCGGACACAGGAACGGCGGTGAGGTCCTTGTCGACCTCTTTGAAGAAGTCGGGCATCGCGACGTTGACCGGCGCGTTCGCCGGGACGCCGAGCGTGTTGTAGTAGCGCGTCCATGCGAAGGTCGGCGTGAGCTGCGAGGCCTGTTCGAGCGTCATGCGGTGGTACGTCGCCTCGGGATCGCGGCGCTGCACGCGCGTGAGCGATGCGGTGGCGAGCTTCGTCTCGAGCGCGATGACGTTCTTCGCTTCCTGCGCCGCGGTCTCGGCGGGATCGCCGGCGAGCTCGAAGACCTTCTGCACGTACTGCGCGTACTTCTCGCGGATGTCCTTCGACTTCGGGTCATCTTTCAGGTAGTAGTCGCGATCGGGAAGTCCCAGGCCGCCCTGCAGCGCGATCGCGGTGACTTCTTCGCTGTTCTTCCGGTCCTGCGCTGATCCGAAGACGAACAGCGGCGAGAAGCCGTCCGCGTGGAGATGCGCGATCTCATTCTGCAGATCGTCGGCGCTCTTGATCGCGCCGATGCGCTCGAGCTCCGGCTGCAGCGGCTTGATGTCCTGAGCCTCGACTGCCGGCTCGTCCATGCAGGTCGTGTAGTAGTCGCCGATCTTCTGATCGACCGACCCCGCAGGCGCTTTGCTCTTCGCTGCCATGTCGAGGATGCTGCGCAGCATCTCGCGGTTGTGCTCCTGGAGGACGTTGGCGACGCCCCAATTGGAGTAGGCGGGAGGAATCGGGTTCTTCTTGAGCCAGCCGCCGTTCGCGTACTGATTGAAGTCAGTACACGCGTTGG
>DASWBH010000063.1:0-2112 GCA_036390755.1 Thermoanaerobaculia bacterium | reverse complement strand
TGTCGAGGATGCTGCGCAGCATCTCGCGGTTGTGCTCCTGGAGGACGTTGGCGACGCCCCAATTGGAGTAGGCGGGAGGAATCGGGTTCTTCTTGAGCCAGCCGCCGTTCGCGTACTGATTGAAGTCAGTACACGCGTTGGCGGTGGTGTCGAGATCGGTCTTGTCGAGTGCGACAGAGGCCTTGTTGTCCGCACTCATTGCGGCGGTTGTGATCAGCGCTGCCGCGAGCGCGAGTCGGATTGTTCGCATGCGACGCGTTCTAGCACAACTCGGCGGTCGAATGGCCCTGTCTCCTTCTCCCCGTGCGCGGGGAGAAGGTGCGGCGAAGCCGCGGATGAGGGTCCGTCACGCTGCGGGATGAGCCCCTCACCCGCCTGCGGCACCCTCTCCCCGCGTTCGCGGGGCGAGGGAGGATATGACACTGTTGCGGCTCGGTCACGACCGGCAGTATTGTCATCGTGCGGAGGGCGGCTGGTCTTTCGTTTGCGATCAGCTCAACTGTTTGGTTTCGTCCCTGGAGGGCAACATGCAGAACCCAAAGACGTTGTCAGCAGTCGCAGCCGCTGTGGCAATGTTGTTCGTATCGTCCGCTTTTGCGGAAAGTCGTCATCCTCAGGCGACAGGTGGTGGCTGGAACCGAGGATCGAGTCATAGCGGAAGCTCGAGTCATAGCGGGAGCTCGAACTCCGGCCGGTCGTTCCAGCCGCACCAGCGGTCGAGCGCACCCTCGCCGGGGCGCTTCGAGTCGCGCGGATCGCGCAGCATGGCGCCGCGTTTCGAGTCCCGCAGCTTCGACCGCGGGTCTGAAAGCCGCAGCAGCGGCCGCATCGAGCGAGGAACGGTGCAGCGTGGTTCCGTCGAGCGCGGTTCGGTGCAGCGCGACTGGCGCGGCAACGTGCAGCGCGGAAGCGTGCAGCGCGGCAACGTGCAGCGCGGAAGCGTCGAGCGTGGTATGCAGCGCGGCGGCACCGCACGGCAGATCGAGTCGCGAGCCGCCGGCGATCGCTTCCATCACGTCGACGGTTGGAATGGCCGCTCCGGCGTCGCTCCGTATCGCGCGCACGAGCGCGTGCAGAGCTTCGGCCGCGTCGATCGCGTCGTCCGCGTGAACAACGGCTTCCATGTGTTCATCCGCGGCGGCCTGTTCCCGATTTTCGTGCCGTTCCATCGCTTCCGCGTCCACCCGATCCACGTCGGCCTCTTCCTCGGATTCGGCGGCTTCTGGGATCCGCTCGGCTTCTGGTCGGTCTACGACTACTGGCCATACGGACCGGGCTACTACGGCCCGTACGGCTACGGCTACTACCCGCCGCGTTATGACACCGGGTACACGTCGGGCCAGATTCGCGGAGTGGTCGAGAGCGTCGACTTCAGCCGCGGCACGATGGTCATCAACGACGACGTCTCGCATCAGTTCGTGACGCTGTCGATGCCGAACGACCGTCGTCTCGATAGCGTCCGCGAAGGCGACTACGTCGAGTTCTCAGGTGACTGGACGCGCAACGGCGTCTTCTACGCGAACCACCTCGACCGGCTCGATTACGGCCGCGACGGCCGCGATGGTCGCGACCGCGACTACAATCGCGACGATCGCTACTAGACTCTGAAAAGGCGAGCGCGAATTACGCGCTCGCCTTTTTGTATGCCGCCGCGTACCGCTGCGACGCGGCCGGATCCTGAGCGACCTGCCGGATCTGCTTCTCGAACGATTGCTCCGTCAGCCCCTGCCCGGAGAGAAGCTTCTCCGCATCGTTCGGGTGCTTCTTGATCTTCGCGCCGAGCTCACCGAGTTGCTCCGGCGTGAGCGTGGTTTGCGATCCGTTGCTCGATGCGCTGTAACTGCTGTCGTTGTTCGACGATGATGCGTTCGAGCCGCCCTCGGTCGACTGCTTCTTGCATCCGAGCGCGAGGACGAGCACGAGCGCCGCGATGACGATCGAGATGTTCTTCATCGGTTAATCCTTTCCTTTGCCTTTTCCGTTTTCATGTTCCTTCTGCTGTCCCGGAGGGCCGCCCTTGTCGGGGCCGTTGCCCTTGCCATGACCCTCGCCGCGCGGCGCGGCCTGCGGCGCCGGAACAGGCGCGGGTGAGGAGGAAATCATCGGCTGCGC
>DASWBH010000062.1:0-2097 GCA_036390755.1 Thermoanaerobaculia bacterium | reverse complement strand
GGGAAGACGTCGGTCAACTCGATCGGCGCGTCTGCTGCCTCGCCGGCGTGACGCGACTTCGGCAGTTTCATCAGCAGCGGCACCTGCAGCGACTCGCGATAGAGGAAGATGCCGTGCTCCTCCTCGCCGTGCTCGTTCAATCCTTCACCGTGATCGGAGAGGAAGATGAGCAGCGCGTCGTCGTACATCTGCTTCCGCTTCAGGTACCCGATGAAGTCGCCGACGATCGCGTCGGCGTAGGCGATCTCGCCGTCGTAGTGGTTCGCGTAACGGCTGAAGTACGGCTCGGGCGGCGTGTACGGCGTGTGCGGCTCGTAGAGGTGCAGGAAGAAGAAGACCGGCTTCGCCTGCTGATCGATCCACGCCTTGGCGACGCGCACGGTCTCCTCGCCGTTGCGCTGCACGCGGCCGATCACCTGCGTCGGCCCGACGGGCTCGACTTCATCGTCGTAGAAATCAAATCCGCGGCCGATGCCGGAATCGCGGCGCAGCACGAACGCGGAGACGGCGGCGCCGGTCGCGTAGCCGTTCTGCTTCAGCAGCGACGCGAGCGTCGGCACGTTGTCGGGAAGTTTGAAGCCGATGTTGTCGCGGACGCCGTGATCGCCCGGCCGGAGTCCCGTCAGCATCGTGAGATGCGACGGCAGCGTCAGCGGACATTGGCTGTAGACGCGCCGATAAAGAACCGAGTCGCGCCGCAGCGCGTCGAGGTTCGGCGTCTGCACCCCGGTGTAGCCGTACGCAGGCAGATGATCCGAGCGCAGCGTATCGACGGAGATCAGAAAGACCGGCGTCGCGTGCGATGGATGGTCGGTGATGCGGCCGCTGCACGCGGCGAGGATCAGAAGAACAGCGAGGGAGAAACGACGCATGAGCTCCAAGTCATTCTGAGCGCCGCAGAGCGCGAAGAATCTGGGCGGTGGTTGCGCCGCCCGCCCAGATTCCTCGCCGTCTTCGCGGCTCAGAATGACGACGATGCATTACTTCAGACCCGCCAGCAGCTGCTTCGCGTCATGCGCCTCGGGCGAGTCGGCCGGCGCGAGCGCGAGCACCTGTTCGAAGTCGGCTTTCGCTTCCTTCATCTTCTTCATCTGCATCTCGGCGAGGCCACGGTAGTAGTAGCTCTCCATCGCCTTCGGATCGAGCGCGACGGCTTTGTCGAGATACGACACCGCGCTGGCGGGATCCTTCTTGTTGAGGAACAGGATCGCGACGTTGACGTATGGCGTCGGCTCGGTGATCGCATTCGCAGGCAATCCGGTGAGCAGCTCTTTCGCTTTGTCGAGCTGCCCGTTCTCGAGGTAGAGATTGACGAGCAGCAGCTGTACGCCGGTGTTCGTCGCGTCCGCCGCGCGCACGAGCTCGAGGTTCTGGATCGCCTTCGGCAAGTCGCCGGCGCGGTAATACGCCTGCGCCATCACTTGCGCGATCTGCGTGCGCGTCTGCGCGAACTCCGGCTTGTCCGGGACGAGCGGCAGCGCCTTCTCGAAATCCGCCGCGGCGTGCTTCGCGTTTTCCTTCACTTCGTCGGCGGTGACCGTGTGTGACACCGCGGTCGAGGAACCCGCGCCGGTCGTCTGGCTGCTGGTGACTACGTCGCCGGCCTTGATCGCCAGCAGGTCCTGCCCTTCCTTGATCGCGGCGACAGCCTCTTTGGGCACTGCCTCCACCACCGGAGCCGGCGCTTCGGCCGGCGGCACCGGCGTCAGCTCCGTCTTGATCGGCGGGATCATCTGCGCCTCGCTGATGGACACGCTGCCGCGGCTCGTCTCGTAGCCGTTCGCGGCGATGTCGACGTTCCACTGGCCGGTCGTGAAGCCGATGGCCTGCCAGCGTCCCCTTGCGTCCGTCTTCGCCACGATCGGCGCTGTCGACTCCGTGGCCGGCACGATCGTGATCGTCGCGCCTTCGATTCCTTTGCCCGTGGTCTTGTCGACCACGGTGCCGTTCAAACGCCCCCGTCCCCGCACCTGCGCCGTCGCGATATTCGCCATCGCCAGAGCGAGGACGACGACAGTGATGATGCTCATGAATCGCCGCATGGTTCCTCCCTGTGATCGAAGAAGCGAAACGCGCTCGAGCATATCCATGTTCCGC
>DASWBH010000061.1:0-5462 GCA_036390755.1 Thermoanaerobaculia bacterium | reverse complement strand
TCCCGGCGATCGCGACGCGCTGCGCGAGGCGATGCTTCGGATGCTGCGCGACCGCTCGCTTCGAGCGGAATTGCGCGCCGCCGGCCCGGAGCGCGCGCGACATTACCGCTGGGACGCGAGCGCGGCGACGATGCAGCAGCTTCTGATCGAGGCGGCGCGATGCGCGTAGCGATCGACGCGCGGAAGATCGCCGACTATGGCATCGGCACCTACATTCGAGGCCTTCTGGGCGGCCTCTCGGAGCTGGAGCCGGTGGAGAAGGAGCACTACATCGTGCTCGCTCCTTCGTCGGCGCGCGAGCTCGTTCCGCGCCGCTTCGAGCACGTCGTCGTGGAAGCACCGCACTACTCGTTCCGCGAGCTGCTCGTGGTATCGCGGGCAATCGACCGCGCGCGCGCGGATCTCTTCCACGCGCCGCATTACGTCGTGCCGTTCACACGATGCCCGACCGTCGTCACGGTGCACGACCTGATTCATCTGCACCAGCGTATGCGACACCGCCTGGCGCCGATCTACGCCCGCATCATGATCGGCCGTGCCGTCCGGAACAGCGTGCGCGTGTTCACGGTCAGCGAGGCGGTCAAGCGCCAGATCATCGACGAACTTCACTGCGATGACGCCAAGGTTGTCGTGACGCCGAACGGCGTCGACTCCATCTTCCGCGCCTCCGAGCCGAGCCGCTCGCCCGCCCGCTACTTCCTGTACGTCGGAAACGACAAGCCGCATAAGAACGTCGATGCGCTCGTCGATGCGTACGCGATCGTCCGCGCCTCCGCGCCCGACACGTCGCTCGTCCTGGCCGGCGCGCGATTCGCGCAATTCGCGTCGCGCGAAGGAGTGATCACGCCCGGCTTCGTCACAGCCCGGGAGCTCTCGTCGCTGTACCGCAACGCGCTGGCAGTCGTTCTGCCGAGCATCGAGGAAGGCTTCGGCCTCGCCGCGCTCGAAGCGATGGCGAGCGGCGCGGCGGTGATCACTTCGAAGGCCGAGGCCCTCGTCGAGCTGACCGGCGAGGCTGCGCTGCACGTCGATGCGCACTGGCCCGAAGAAGTCGCGGCGGCGATGCTGCAGATCATCGACGACGACGGAATCCACGTGCGTCTGGCGTCGCGCGGAATCGAGCGTGCGCGCGCCTTCACGTGGGACGCATGCGCGCACGAAACGCGGCGCGTGTATCGCGAAGCGCTCGCTTCGTCGCGCTGATCACCAAATGGAACGGTGTGGAACACACGTTTTTGATTTCGATTTCGATTAACAAATGCTTGACAATATTCTTTATTCATCGCATATTTGCGACAACAAAATGATCATCATGGCCAAGGAAGTGTTCTTTTGCCGGAGCGATCCGGCGATGTTTGCCAAGTAGGCGCGACCGGGAGGTCCCGTACGGCATGAAAGGTGGTGAGCTCGATGGCAACCAAGAAGAAAGCGGCAGCGAAAAAAGGTGGCAAGAAGTCATCGAAGAAGCGGTAACACCATCACCATAATCTGGGGAGTCGTTCGAGGGGCCCGTTCGCGGGCCCTTCGTTTTTCTTTCGTAGAATCGCCGGAGTGAGTCGGACCTCGATCCGCGGCGCGCTCGCCGGCCTCCTCTGCACCACCGCCCTCGCCGCGCTGTCGATCCATAACGAGAGTTACTTCGGCGCGGAGTGGCTGCTGCGCGATTTCGTCTCCGCAGGCCTCGCCGCCCACCGTCCGCCCGACCCGCGCATCGTCATCGTTACCATCAGCGACACCGCCGCCCGCGTGCTCGCCGAGTACGGCCGCCCGCAGACGTACACGCGCGAGCTGTACGCGCTCGCCATCGAGGAGCTGCGCCGCGCCGGCGCAGCGGTGATCGCAATCGATGTCCTGCTCGCCGAGGAGAACGCCGGGGATCCGGCGGGCGACAGGCACCTCGCTCAGGTCGCCTCCGCCGACGACGTCGTCCTCGGCGCGCAGACCATGCCGCCGAACGAGCGCACGCCGCCATCGACCCTGCCGCCGGACATGCTCTGGCGCGTGAGCGGTCCCGTCGCGCTGCCGCCGAGCCGCGTCGTCCCGCCGATCTTCGGCTCGCACATCGGGACGATGCGCATCACGTCATCGCCGTTCTCCGCGAACGTGCACTCGTACCCGATGGCCGATCGCGTCGCGAACGGGTTCGTGCCGAGCCTCGCCGCCGCCGCGGCGCGGCAGTTTCTTCGTGCACGCAGCGAAGCGACAGTAACTCCGACGATCAACGGCGCAGAGTTCCGCTTCGACGATCGAGCCGTTCCCGTCGACCGCAATCTGTCGATGACGCTGCGCTGGCACCGCGGCGCGCGCCGCTCCGGCATCAGCTACAAGGCCGTCGACTTCGACAAGGTCATCGTCGCCGCGCTGGCGCGAACGGATCCCTCGATCGGCATCACGGCGGAGAAACTCGCGCAGTTCGACGCGCAGTTCCGCGGCAAGGCGGTGCTGATCGGGCAGACCGCGGTGGGCCTCGACCTCCGCGCCACGCCGCTCTCGCCGACCTCCGCCGGCGTCGAGATCCACGCGAACGCACTCGACAATCTGATCAGCGGCCAGTTCGACGTCGTGGTCAACCGCTGGCTCGTCTTCCCCTTCATCGCGCTAGCCGCCGCACTCCTCGGCATTTTTCTCGACTTCATTCACAGACAGATCGCAGCCGCAGCCACCGCCCTCGCCTTCGTCGCCGCCGCGCTCGCGATCGTGTACGCATCCGCGACCACCGGACGAATCCTTCCGGCCTTCGCGTCCGTCGCATCCCTCGGGCTCACCTACGTCGTTCTCACCGTCATCAACTTCATCGCCGAGCAGGAACAGACTGTGGTCCTGCGCACGACATTCGGCCGCTACGTCTCTCCGCAGATCCTCGAGCACGTCCTCGCCCACCCGGAGGGAGTTCACCTCGGCGGCGAGCGCCGCGACCTCACGATTCTGTTCTCCGACATCCGCGGCTTCACCACGATCTCTGAACGGTCCGAGCCGGAGCAGGTTGTCGACATGCTCAACGAGTATCTGACGCGGATGGTCGAGATCCTTCTCGCGCACGGTGGCACGCTCGACAAGTTCATCGGCGACGCGGTGATGGGATTCTGGAACGCGCCCGCGGCCGATCCCGATCACCCGCGGCACGCCGTCGCCTGCGCGATCGAGATGATCCGCGAGACGGCGAAACTGCGCGAGCGCTGGATGGCGGAGGGAAAGGCCGCGCTCCGCATCGGCGTCGGCATCAACAGCGGCGAGGCCGTCGTGGGCAACATCGGCGCGGAGAAGGTCTTCGGCTACACGGTGATCGGCGATGCCGTCAACCTCGCCTCGCGGCTCGAAGGCAAAAACAAGGATTACGGCACGGAGATCATCATCAGCGAGTTCACTCGGGAGAGAATTGGCGACACGTTCGAGACCGTTTACCTCGATGAGGTGAAGGTCAAGGGAAAAGAAAAGGCGGTCAGAATCTATGAAGTGCGTGCTTAGTTGCTTGTTGCTCGTTGCTGGTGCAGCGACGCTGGTCGCCGCGCCACCTCTGTTTCACTCGCCGACGGAGTCGAAGTGGAGCGTGAGCAAAGGCTCGACTTCGATCGGCACGATCACGCTGCTCACAAGCTCGTCCGGAACGCGCGCCGAATTCCGCGCGCCGTCCGGCACCGTCACAACGCTTCTCGGCGGCAAAGAGAGCGTATGGATGCGCACAAGCGGCGGAGACGTGGAACTGTCGACCGTGAGCGCTGCGACGCCGGAGACAACGACCGCGGCGGCACTGCTGCTGCCATTCACCACGACGAAGAGCGACGCGGTCGAGACGAAGGACGGCAAGCCGTCGAGTTACAAATTCCGTGGAGCGCACGCGACGTATACATTCGATGCGAAAGGGCCGTCGAAGGTGGCGATCGATCTCGGCGGGCAGAAGTACACGCTGACGCGCACGTCGATGTCGTCGAGCTCCGCAAGCGAATCGTCGTTCGCGATCAAGCCGAAGAAGAGCGCGGCCTCCCGCCTCGCGCGCCTCTCCGGCGATCTCCTCGGACCCTCGGACACGAGCGTCTCGGCGACGGCCGGCGGCCGCGGGGCCGGCACGAAAGGCCTGAAGCTCAAAGACGGCGGCGACTACACGGCCGTCAAGAACCTCGAGGACCGTGACGCGAAGTGGAAGAAGAAGCTCGACTCGGCGCTCGCCGACTTCCAGAAGGAAGGCAACGTCGGCAAGGCGCGGGAGGAATAGCGATGCACAAGCTGATCGCAGCAGCAGTGGCACTGAGCATGGCCGCGAGCGCGCAGGCGCAGCTCGGCGACATCCTGAAAAGGATCGATCCGAGCAAGGTCAGGAAAACCGCGAAAGTCGTCCAGCAGGCCTCGCACGACTTCACCGAAGACGAGGAGGCAGACATCGGCCGCGTCGTCGCCGCCCGCATCCTGGCGACGTATCACCTCGCAAAGAACGACAAGGTGCAGCAGTACGTCACGCTGGTCGGCAACACGGTCGCCGCATACAGCACGCGGCCGACGCTGGAGTGGCACTTCGCGGTCATCGAAGCGCCGTTCGTCAACGCCTTCTCGGCGCCCGGCGGATTCATTTTCATCACCACCGACGCCCTCAAACAGATGCACTCCGAAGCCGAGCTCGCCACCGTCCTCGGCCACGAGATCGCGCACGTCACCCAGAAGCACATCCTCAAGGAGATCAAGCGCGGCAACACGATCAGCGCGGGGGTCGATCTGGCCAAGGAGACCTCCGCCGGCTCATCGTTCCTGAACGACGAGATGGGAGAGAAGATCAGCAAGATCGCTTACGACAAGCTCTTCACGACAGGCCTCTCGCGGCGCGACGAGGAAGAAGCGGACACGATCGGAACCGAGATCGCCGCGGCCGCCGGCTACAAGGCTTCGGAGTTCCTGACGTTCCTGGAGGCGCTCCAGAAGCTCGAAGGCACGTCGCAGATGAAGATGCTCATCTCGACGCATCCTCGGCCCGAAGACCGCATCGCGTATCTGCGTCCGAAGTTGAAGGATGAGAAGGGCGCCGCCCTTGCCGAGCGCTGGGACGAGTGGACGCAACCTTTGGCGCGCTGAGTCGTTTTCAAGTTCATGCGGACTGCCACTGCGATCCTCTTCTTCTCCCTCGCCCTGCCAGCCGGAGCGAGTCCGGTGCGGCACACGTTCCGTGAATCGATTCCGCGCGGGCAGGTGCGGCGCATCGTCATCGACATCCCGGCCGGTGACGTCGAGATCCGGAACGGCGCGGGCGACCGGCTGACGGTATCCGGTTGGGTCTCGCGCGATCCGGACAGCGATCGCAGCCGCGACAAACAGCAGCGCATCGTCGACGACAGCACGGTCGAGATCTACGTCAGCCGCGACGAAGCGGTCGTGCGCCGCCATTTCGGCCCGGAAGCGCGAGGCTGGCGCGGGAGCATGTTCAGCAACTACCACGTGAACGTCGAGCTGCCGGCCGGAACCGACATCGAGGTCGGCAC
>DASWBH010000060.1:0-1610 GCA_036390755.1 Thermoanaerobaculia bacterium | reverse complement strand
AACTTCGCGCCGTCGATGCCGAACTTCCTGCCGAAAGGCGCGGTGATCTACAACGCGCTGATCGATTTCGTGCGCGAGTACTACCTGCGCGACGGCTACAGCGAAGTCATCAGCCCGCTGATCTGGGATACCGAGTTGTTCAGGATTTCCGGGCACTACGACAACTTCAAAGAGAACATGTTCTTCTCCGAGATCGACGAGCGCGAGTACGCACTCAAGCCGATGAACTGCCCCGGCCATACTCAGATCTACGCGATGGAGCGGCGCTCGTACCGCGACCTGCCGGTCCGCATCGCCGACTTCGCGCGCCTGCATCGCTATGAGCGCAGCGGCGTGACTCACGGTCTCGTCCGCGTGCGCTCATTCGCACAGGACGACGCGCACCTCTTCGTGACTCCGGAACAGATCGAGCCGGAGATCGACCGCGAGCTGCGCCTCATCAAAGAGATGTACGACGTCTTCGGCTTCACCGACGTCCGCATCGCCCTCTCCACCCGCCCCGACAAACGGCTCGGCGATGACGCGATGTGGGATGCCGCGGAAAGCGCTCTCGAAAGCGCCCTGAAAAAAAACGGCCTGCAGTACCACATCAACCCCGGCGAGGGCGCGTTCTACGGACCGAAGCTCGAGTTCCAGGTACACGATGCGATCGGAAGGCCGTGGCAGCTCGGGACCATACAGCTCGACTACGCGCTGCCCGAGCGGTTCGGGCTCGAGTACGTCGGCGCCGACAACTCCGCGCACCGTCCCGTCATGATCCACCGCGCGATCCTCGGGTCGCTGGAGCGGTTCATCGGCATCATCATCGAGCACTTCGCCGGCGCGTTCCCGTTCTGGCTCGCACCGGTGCAGGCGATCGTCCTGCCGCTGTCGGAGAAGTTCACCGACTACGCGAACGAAGTCGCGCGAAAGCTGCGCGATGCCGCCCACATTCGCGTCGAGGTCGACGCGACCAACGAGAAACTCGGCGCGAAGATCCGCAACGCACAGCTGACCAAGATCCCCTGGATGCTCATCGTCGGCGAGAAGGAGGCGGCGAGCGGGACCGTCAGTCTGCGCAAACGAACCGGCGGCGATCAGGGAAGTGTTTCGCTCGACGATCTGTTCGCGCAGGCCTCACATCTTCAAGTGACGCGTTCCTTGACTTTGTGAACTCTTTATTCGTAGATTCGCGCATTCCGCAGCACTCTAAGGAGGACGTTAAGTATTTTTCCACCGCGACGAGGCTCACGATTCGACCGTAAACCGGCAGAACCTGAATCAAGAATCAATGAAATGATCCGCGGCATCCCCGAGGTTCGCCTCATCGGGGCCGATGGATCGCAAGTAGGAGTCGTCCCTCTCCAGCAGGCGCAGGACATGGCCCGCGAGAAGGACCTGGACCTCGTCGAGATCTCGCCGACAGCGAACCCGCCCGTCTGCAAGATCATGGACTACGGGAAGTACGTCTTCCAGCTGAAGAAGAAGCAGGGAGAGGCCAAGAAGAAACAGAAAGTCATCGTCGTCAAGGAGGTGCAGTTCCGGCCCCGGATCGACGAGCACGACTTTGATTTCAAGAAGAACAACATCGTCCGTTTCCTCCAGCACGGAGACAAGGTCAAGGCGACGGT
>DASWBH010000059.1:0-22047 GCA_036390755.1 Thermoanaerobaculia bacterium | reverse complement strand
GCGACGACCCAAACCGCGCCGTCGACTGCGACCGACGCCGCGTCGACAGCACCGACGACGACCGAGCAGCCGCCGGCGCAAACCGCATCGGCCACACCACCTCCGCCACGGCCCACTGAAACCGCCGAGCCGATCGATCGCTCCGGCATTTACAGCGCGGTCCCGCCCGGCGGAACGCAGCCGGAAGAGCTCGCGCGCGTCATTCCGCGCTATCCGTCTGCGGCGCGACAGGCCGGCGTCGGCGGCTCGGTCGTGATTCGCGGTGTCGTTCGAAGAGACGGGACGATCGACGACGTCGAGGTCATCAAGGATTTGCCGTACGGCCTCGGCGAAGCGGCGAAGGAAGCGGTCGAGCAGTGGCGCTTCCGGCCGGCAACGATTCATGGAGAGCCGATCGACGTCTACTACACCGTCACGGTAAATTTCCGGCTGCGCTGACGCGTTCTCACGTTCCCGAATGCCCCGGACAAACCGCTTCACGTTCCCCAAAGCTGCCGGCGATCTCATCGGCGCCCACCTTTCGACGAAGGGTGGCCTGCCAACCGCGTTCGAGCGCGCCGCGGCGATCAACGCGTCCGCGATGGCGATCTTCGCGAAGAACTCGAATCAGTGGAAAGGCAAGGAGCTGACGCCTGAGATCTGCTCCGAGTTCGCGGTGAAGCGGAACGTGCGGCCGGTGCTGACGCACGCTTCGTATCTCATCAACCTCGCGACGACGAACGAGGAGTTTCATCGCAAGTCCATCGCCGCTCTCGTCGACGAGCTCGATCGCGCCGAGCGCCTCGGCATCCACGCGGTCGTCCTCCATCCCGGCGCGCACATGGGAGCCGGCGTCCAGAGCGGGCTGGATCAGATCGCGCGATCGCTCGATCAGATCCACGAAATGATTCCGGAGCACCGCGTCGTCACGCTCCTCGAGACCGCCGCCGGCCAGGGCTCGTGCCTCGGCTGCACGTTCGAGGAGCTCGGAAAGATTCTCGAGACCGTCGACAATCCGGTGCGCGTCGGCATCTGCGTCGATACCTGCCACATCTTTGCTTCGGGATATGACATTCGCACGCACGACGGCTACGAGCGCACGATCGATCAGCTCGACGCCCACGTCGGAATCGAGAACGTCGGCGCGTTCCATTTGAACGATTCCAAACGACCGCTCGGCAGCCGCGTCGACCGGCACCAGCACATCGGAAAAGGAGAGATGGGGCTCGACGCGTTCTCCTTTCTTCTCAACGACGTGCGCTTCGCACGCATCCCGAAACTCCTCGAGACGCCCAAGACGATCGAGACCGAGTCGGATAGGACAAACATCACAACACTTCGTGCTTTGCTCGTTGCGGCCTAGCGGCTGTTTGTCTTACATTGCGGCGCCATGGCTACAGCTACGGAACGTCTCCAGAAACCGACGAGCGGTACGCGCATCGACTACAAGGACGGACAGCTTCTCGTCCCTGACGATCCAATCATCCCGTTCATCGAGGGTGACGGCACAGGCGCCGATATCTGGCGCGCCACGCAGTACGTCATCGACGGGGCGCTGAAGAAGGTCTACGGCGGCAAGAAGAAGATGGCCTGGTACGAGGTCTATGCCGGCGACAAGGCCACCGTGAAATTCGGCGAGTTCCTGCCGGAGGAAACGGTGCAGGCCCTCGCGCAGTACCGCGTGTCGATCAAGGGCCCGCTCAGCACGCCGATCGGCGGCGGCATCCGCTCGCTGAACGTGACGCTGCGTCAGGTCCTCGACCTCTACGCGTGCGTCCGCCCGGTCCGCTACTTCGAGGGCGTGCCTTCGCCGGTGAAAGAGCCGGGCAAGGTGAACATGACGATCTACCGCGAGAACACGGAAGACGTCTACGCGGGCATCGAGTGGCCCGCGAACTCCGACGGAGCGAACAAACTCATCAGCTTCATCAATGGTCTCGAGCGGCGCACCACGAAGATTCGAGACGGATCGGCGATCGGGATCAAGCCGATCTCCGAGTTCGGGTCGAAGCGCCTGATCCGGAAGGCGATTCAGTACGCGATCGCGACGAAGCGCGACTCCGTCACGCTCGTGCACAAAGGCAACATCATGAAGTTCACCGAAGGCGCGTTCAAAGACTGGGGCTACCAGGTTGCGCGCGAGGAATTCGGGAACGTGACCATTCCGGAGTCGGAAGTCGGACCGCAGGGCGCCCAGGGCCGCATCGTCATCAAAGACCGCATCGCCGATTCGATGTTCCAGCAGGTGCTGCTGCGGCCGGCCGAGTACTCGGTGATCGCGACGACAAACCTGAACGGCGACTACCTCTCGGATGCGCTCGCAGCGCAGGTCGGCGGACTCGGAATGGCACCCGGCTCGAACGAGTCGGATGAAGTCGCGATCTTCGAAGCGACGCACGGCACGGCGCCGAAGTACGCGAATCAGGATGTGATCAATCCCGGATCCCTGATCCTGTCCGGCGTGATGATGCTGCGGCACGTGAAGTGGTTCGAAGCTGCTGACGCGATCGAGCGCGGCATCGCCAGGACCATCGATCAGAAGAAGGTCACCTACGACCTCGAGCGGCAGATGAAGGGCGCGACGAAGGTGAAGTCGTCGGAGTTCGCCCGCTACATCGTCGAGAACATCTAACGCAAGTCAACCTTCTCCCCGCGGCGCGGGGAGAAGGTGCGGCGAAGCCGCGGATGAGGGGTTACTGTTTGTGATTGCGGACCGCCTGAACGGCGTCGCCGATCGCGCCGCCGATGAGTGCGCCCTTCAGCGGCTTCTTGTGATCGATCACTGCGCCGGCGACCGCGCCGACCACCACGCCGCGCGTCTGGCTGTAGTGATGCCGATGATGCGTGGTCACGGATGAGCGCGTGTGACGGTAGTGATGGTGCGTCACAGCAAATGCATTCGCAGGAAGAAGCAGCCCAAGGCTCAGCACGGCTGCCTGAATACCCTTCATGGTTCTGGTCGCCATTAGATGTACCTCCGGCTGCAAATAACTGCGAATGGCGTGCCTGAAAAGACTACGCGTAAATAACTGAAATCCAGCCGGTTAGCTCGTGATTTCGACCGGCTGCCAGGCGAGGAACCAAGGCTCCCTACGGCCGAACTTGGTTGCCAGAGCGACGCCCACTCCGAAGATCGAAGCGACGCTCCAGGCGATCGTGCCGACCACCGGGATGAGCCGTACGAGACCGAGGATGAGCACTCCAATGAGGACCATCGCGAGGTCGCCGCGCAGCCACTTGCGCGCCGCCAGCTGTTGACGTGTGCGGGCACCGGCCACGAGCGTTCCCACCGTATGGAACACCGCAACCATGCCGTAGATCTTCGCGAGGATCGCGAACACCGCCAGCGCCGCGAGCATCGGAATGCCGATGAGGTATGGCACGAGGTAGCTGAACATGATCGCGGTCAGAGCGAAGCTCGTGAACGCGACCAGTCCAACGACGAAACAGTGCAGCGAGCTCGCGCGCACTTCCACTGAGGACAGGCGCACTTCGCGGCCACTTGCGAGCGTGATCACGACCGCGGCGCACAGCCACACGAACAGCAGCGAGAGCACGACTGCGCTCTTCGCCATCGATGCCGCGGCGCCTTCCACGCTCGTCAGCGGATACGCCCGCCCACCGATCCGGCCCTCACCGTTGGTAATCGTTCCGCCGCCGTAGATCACGTTGCCCTTCACCCGCCCGCGACCGGAGAACGTGACATTTCCGCCGAACACGAGCAGGTCGCCGTCAATCACGTCGCGGACGTCGACCGAGCCGCCGAACGCCTGCACGCTGCCGGGAACCGGCGCCTCGACCACGACGTCATGACCGAACGCATACGTGTCGTGCGACTGGATCGACTTCAATTCCGCTTCGCTGCCGATCGCGCCCGCAGGCAGAACGACCAGCAGGATGCCGAGCATCGCGGCGATCGCCATCAATGGAAAAACGATGCGCCTAAACATCCAGGCCTCTCGGCGCGCGCCGCAGCAGCGCGAAGAAGATCCCGTTCACGACGATGAACGCAGCGGCGATGAAGATCTGCCAGGAGAGGGGCGCGTTCTGGACGAATCGGAGCCGCAGGAGAGAGGCGATCACATCGGCAGGGGGGACGTTGCCGCGAAGAATTTCGAGTGGTGAGGTTCCGGTCGCCGCGAAGAGAAGTGCCGCGATCACCGCAACGGCGATCGCGCCGGCGGCGACCAGAGGCCACGAACGTTGCGATGCGCCCTCCCAGGCCGCAAGCGGCAGTTCGTCAACCGAGGACCGGGATCCGAGGACCGAGGACGTCTCGACGTGTTCGTCGAGCGTCTCGGCCAGAGCGCGGCACTCCGCGCATCCGGCGAGATGCGCCGCGTTGGCCTCCGGATCCTCGAGATACCGCTGACAGTCTTCAGGATTCATAGTGGTTCCACGAACGACCCGAGCGCCTCTTTCAGCAAGTTGCGCGCGCGAAACAGCTTGTTTTTCACAGTACCGAGGGGAAGCTTCTTCATCGAAGCGATCTCCTCGTAGGAAAGTTCGGCGAAATGACGGAGCTGAATGAGCTCGCGATAATCGACGGGCAGCTTCTCGACGGCCCTGTCGATCGCAGCGCTCAACTGTTTGTTCTTCAACGCGCGGTAAGGCGAGATGCCGTCGTCCGCGAACTCGCGCTCTTTCGTCCCCGGCTCGTCTTCCGTCGCCGTCCGCGTCAACGGCACCTCGGAGATCGACTTCTTTCGCAGCGCGTCGATGGCGCTGTTCTGAGCGATCCGGAACAACCAGGTCGAGAACTGGTACTTCGGGTCGTATCGATCGAGCGCAAGGTAGACCTTCACGAAAATGTCCTGGGCGAGATCGTGAGCGTCTTCGTAACGATGCGTGATCCGATAGACATAGTTGATCACGCGCTTTTCATAGCGCGACACCAACTCGCTGAAGCGATCACGATCGCCCCCGAGGATGCGCTCCACCAGAGCGCGGTCGTCGAGCTGCTCACGTTCTGCCATGTGGTGTTACGGCTCAGTTGCCGCAAGGTTTAATCGCGCCGGATGATAACGTCTACGGCTGCGGCGTAAATGATCGAAATCCGTGATTTGACAAAGAAATACGGCGACTTCACGGCCGTGGACCGCGTCAGCCTCGCCGTTGCGCCCGGCGAAATCTTCGGCTTCCTCGGCCCCAACGGCGCCGGGAAGACGACGACGATCCGGATCCTCGCCGGCCTGTCGCTGCCGACCTCGGGCGAGGTGCGAATCAACGGCGTGGACATCGCGCGCGACGGCGTTTCGGCAAAGCGGATCACCGGCTACGTGCCGGACCGGCCGTACCTTTACGAGAAACTCACCGGACGCGAGCTCCTGCAGTTCGTCGCGAATCTCTATGGACGCGAGTGGCCGGAATGCGAGCCTCGCGCGATGGAGCTGTTGCGCTACTTCGACCTTCACGACTGGGCAGACGCGCGGATCGAGAACCTCTCGCACGGCATGAAGCAGAAACTCGTGATCATCGCCGCGCTCGTTCACGATCCGCGGCTGCTGATCATCGACGAGCCGATGGTCGGCCTCGACGCTCTCGCGCAACGGCAGGTGAAGCTCCTGTTCAAGCGCTTGTCGGACGAGAAGAAGACCGTGTTCCTGACGACGCACACGCTGTCGGTTGCGGAGGCGGTTTGCGATCGCATTGCCATCATTCATCGCGGCAGGATCATCGCAACCGGCGTCACCTCGGAGCTGAAGGAAGCAGCCGGCCGGCCGGGCAGTCCGTTCGAGGATGTCTTCCTGGAGCTCACATACGACGCGACGTAGCACGCTGCAGCAGCCCCTCATCCGCCGCTTCGCGGCACCTTCTCCCCGCCTCGCGGGGCGAAGGAGAATTGATTGGTGACACGGCTCGACGCGATTCGCGCCCACTACCGCGGAGAGGCTCTCCGGCGCGGCATCAACCCTCGCGACGTCGACGTGCTCCTCGGCGACCTGACCGGCCGATCTCTCTCGTATCTCGTTGCCCATGGCGAGGAGCAGGTCGACGCCGGCGCGCTGCAGCGTTTGATCGAGCGCCGCTACTCCGGCGAGCCGCTGCAGTACATCCGGGGCAAAGCGGACTTCTACTCGCGCGAATTCTTCGTCGACGACCGCGTGCTGATTCCGCGGCCGGAGACGGAGCTCGTCGTCGAAGCTGCAGTTGACGTGGCTCCGCGCAATGCTCGTGTCATCGACATCGGCACCGGCAGCGGCTGTATCGCGATTTCCATCGAGCGCGAGCGGCCGGACTTGCGAGTCGTCGGAATCGATGCATCGCTCGACGCGCTCGCCGTGGCGGCGAAGAATCGCGCGCGGCTGCAATCGCGCGTTCGCCTCGCCGCCTCGGATGCTCTCGACGGCGTGCGCGGCGCGTTCGACCTGATCGTCTCGAATCCGCCGTACATCCCCGAGCGCGAAATCGCCGGGCTGCAGGCCGAAGTGCGCGCGCACGAGCCGCGATCGGCGCTGACCCCCGGCGTGCGCGGCACCGAGCTCATCGAACGGATCCTTGACGACGCGCGGCGGCTGCTCGCTGCTGACGGCCGCGTGATCCTGGAGATCGGATTCGATCAGGAGAACGCGATGCGCGAGATCGCCGAGGCGAAGCAGTACGGAATCGAGCGCTTCATCCCCGATCTCGCAGGCATCGCGCGCGTCATCGTATTATCCGCGCATGCCGGGTAACGACCGCTGCCTCTTCTGCCGGATCGCTTCAGGCGAGATTCCGGCAAAGAAAGTGTACGAGGACGACGACGTCGTCGCGTTTCATGACATCAATCCGCAGGCGCCGACGCACGTGCTCATCGTTCCCCGAAAACACATCGCGAGCCTCGACGAGATGAGCGACGCGGATGTCGGCACCGTCGGCACGACTCTGTTGCGCGCGGCTGCGATTGCGCGCGATTTGAAGCTGCCGGCCGACGGCTACCGCGTTGTCGTGAACACGGGCGAATCGGCGGGGCAGACGGTGTTTCACATCCACTTCCACATTCTCGGTGGAAGGAACTTCGGCTGGCCGCCGGGCTGATGTCATTCTGAGCCGCAAAGACGGCGAAGAATCTGGGCGGCGGAATCGCCCCACCACCCGGATTCTTCGCGCTCTGCGGCGCTCAGAATGACATTACGCGGGCGGCGGCACGCGGAAACGCGAGCCCGAAAATGTGATGCTGCGCGATGTCTTCCGCTTCGCGCCTTTGCGGCGCGTCAGGAAGTCTTCTTTCGCTTCTGTCAGCGTCGACGGAACGTATGTCGCGCCGGCTGCGAGCGTCTTCGCGCGGTCGCGCGCGAAGCTCGAGCCGCCGGCAACGAGCATCAACTCGGGGAAGTTCTCCGCGATCAGGCGCAGCAGCGTGTAGCCCTGCTCCAGGTGATCCATGTTCGAGCACGACACGAACACCGCTTCGGGCTTCACTTCGTTGATGAACGCGATCAGCTCGGCGTCGGGAAGATCGGTGAAGTAATCGACCGAGTAGCCGTCCGATCGCAGGAGCTGCGTCAGCATCAACGTGCCGAGGGAGAGGCGCTCGCCGGCCACGGAGACGGCGACGATGTGGCGTTCCGGATCAGGCGTGCCTGCGTTGCGGTCGCCGAAGCGGATGATCAGCTCGCGGATGACGTCTTTGATGAAGTGATCGTGCGCCGGCGTGATGCGCTTCCGCTCGAGCTCTTCCTGCGCGAACGTCAGCGTCGGGATAAAGAGGTCCGAGAACATCTCTTCCATCGACGCGCTTTCGGCGTGGCGGTCGGCGATCGCGATCGCGCCGGTGCGGTCGCGCAGCAGCAGACGGTTGTAGAAGCTGAGATAACCCTCGAGCGGGTCTTCGCTGCCGAACATGATCGAGAAGATGCGCAGCGCCGGGATGAACTCGCCGCCGACGGTCAGGCACACGGTGATCGGCGTCGCAAGCAGCAGGCCGACCGGACCCCACAGCCAGCCCCAGAAAATCGCCGCGACCAGCAGCGCGATCGGCGAGACGCCGACGCGATTCCCGACGACGATCGGCTCCACGAAGCCGCCGATCAGCTGATCGCTGAATACGAAGAGGCCGAGGACGGCGAGGGCGCTGTACCAGTTGGGGAAGACGGCGAGCGCGAGAAACGTCGGGAATGCCGCGCTCAGCACCGCGCCGATGTACGGCACGAACCGCAGCGTCCCCGCGAGCACGCCCCACAAGGCGGCGTGCGGAACGCGGAGCAGGAACAGACCTGTCCCGACGAGTAGACCGAAGCCGACGTTGAGCAGCGCGATCGTCAACAGATAACGGCTGATGCGCTCGGACGTCTCGCCGATCGCCTGCGTCGTCACCGTGAGATGCGCGCGCCCGGCGAGGCGCAGCATCTTGTCACGCAGCTGCTCGCGATCCTGCAGAACGAAGAAGACGAGCACGATGACGAGGAATCCCGCCGCGACCACTTCGACTTGCGGCGCGACTTCGTCGTAGCGCTCCGCGACCGATTTGCGTTCCGGAATCACGCGCACTTTGAGGTCGGGTTTCTCTGGCCTCTCGCGCGAATCCGTGACGCGTTGAACGGTGCGCTCGAAAATCGACAGCCATCCGCCCGATCTCGACCGCAGGAACTTCAGCTTGTCCTCGATGTGGCCGTTCGCCGTGGCCACGCTGATCTCACGCGCGACATCGGTGAACTGCTGGAACATCCACCAGCCGCCGAAGCCGAGCGCGGCAATCGTGAGTCCGAGCGAGAGAACGATCGCGCCGGTGCGCCGCAGAAACGTCCGCTCGAGCAGGCGAACGATCGGAGTCAGCAGGAACGAGAAGAGGACAGCCAGCGCGACCGGTACGAGAACCGTGCGCGCGATGTAGAGGATCGCTACGACGACGAGCGAGATCGTGAGGATGCGCGTCGTCGACTGGCGCCGCTCGGTGACAGCGCGCTTGTCGGCAACGTCGGTGATCGAGCTCGACGCCGGCAGCCGCCGGACCGACATCGTCCGGTCGAACCGGTCAGTATCTTCGTCGTCGGGAAACACACTTGAGTTTACTGCAACGGAGACGCCGCAAATCGGAGCTAACGCTTCTTCCAGCGCAGAACGGGCTGCCTTGCCGCCCGCGCCTCGTCGAGCCGCCTGACCGGGGTGGTGTGCGGCGCGCTGCGGACGAGCTCGGGACGCTCTTCGCATTCGTGCGCGATCGCCAGCATCGCGTCGCAGAACGCGTCGAGCTCTTCCTTCGGCTCGCTTTCGGTGGGCTCGATCATCAGAGCGCCGGAGACGATCAACGGGAAGTAGATCGTCGGCGGATGGAAGCCGTAGTCCATGAGGCGCTTGGCGATGTCGAGCGTGTGGACCTCGTGAGGCGTCTGATTCTTGTCGCTGAAGACGACTTCGTGCAGCGACGGCGCGTCGTACGGCAGGTGATACGGACCGCGGAGCCTCGCTCGAATGTAGTTCGCGTTCAGCACTGCGAGCTGCGCGATGCGGCGCAGGCCGGTCGGACCCATCGACCGCATGTAAGTCAGCGCGCGCACGAGCACGCCGAAATTTCCGTTGAACGCGCGCATGCGGCCGATCGAGTCGGGATGGTTGTGGTCGAGGAAGAACGTGCCGTCCTCGCGCCGCTCGACCGTCGGAGACGGAAGGAATGGAACGAGTCGCTCCGATACGCCGACCGGGCCCGCGCCCGGTCCGCCGCCACCATGCGGCGTTGAGAACGTCTTGTGGAGATTCGAGTGGATGATGTCGATGCCCATGTCGCCGGGCCGCGCGATACCGACAAACGCATTGAGGTTCGCGCCATCGCAATAGAGGTACGCGCCTTTGCGATGCAGAATGTCGGCGATGCCCTTGATCTCGTTCTCGAACACGCCGAGCGTGTTGGGAACCGTCAGCATCAGCGCGGCACAGTCCTCGGTCACGTTCTGCTCGAGCACGTCGAGATCGAGCGTGCCTCGGCTGTTCGACTTCAGCTCCTTGACTTCGTAGCCGGCGAACGCGGCTGACGCGGGATTCGTCCCGTGCGCCGAGTCGGGGATGACGATGTACTTGCGCGCGTTGCCGCTCTTCGACAGCGCCTTGTGCACCATCAGGATGCCGGTGAGCTCGCCGTGCGCGCCGGCGACCGGCTGCAGCGAGACCCGCGGCATTCCGAGGATTTCCTTCAGCGTCTGCTCGAGCCACCACAACAGCTCGAGATTGCCCTGCACCTGGTGGTCGGGCTGCAGCGGATGAGACATCGCGAAACCGGGTACGCGCGCGATCTCCTCGTTGATTCGCGGGTTGTGCTTCATCGTGCACGAGCCGAGCGGATAGAGGCCGCCGTCGATTCCGACGTTCAGCTTCGAGAGACGCGTGAAGTGGCGGATGACGTCGACTTCCGAGACTTCGACTTCATCGCCGATCTCGTCCCTGCGCAGATTCGAAGGCAGGATCTCGTCCAAAGCCTGCTCGGGGACATCGAGCGCTGGCAGCTGATAGCCGCAGCGGCCGCGCCTGGAGTGCTCGAAGATGAGTGGCTGTGTCATTCCGAGCCGCGTAGACGGCGAGGAATCTGGGCGGTGGGCACCCGCGCGCGAAGATTCCTCGCGCTCTTTGGCGCTCGGAATGACAGGTGTCTCGGTCGTCATCGCCGCTCCCGCGCGATCGCCGCACTGAGCGCGCCGGCAAAGTGGTCGAGCTGTTCGCGCGTGTTCAGCTCCGTCACCGCGACCAGAAAGTCGTTCGCGTGACCTTCATAGAAATCCCCCAGCGGAATGCCGCCGAGGATCTTCTCGTGCTCGAGGTCCCGGAGGATCTCAGTGGCCGCGAATGGCGTCCGCACGACGAACTCGTTGTAATGCGCTCCGCCGAACGGCAGCTCGACGCTGCTGATCGCGCGCAGTTTCGTTCGCAGGTAAGCCGCTTTCCGCAGGCACTGCTCGGCGACTTCGCGCAGGCCTTTCTTGCCCATCAGCGACAGGTACATGTTCGCGGCCAGCGCGATCAACGCTTCGTTCGTGCAGATGTTCGACGTCGCCTTCCCGCGGCGGATGTGCTGCTCGCGCGTGGCGAGCGTCAGGACGAACGCGCGTTTCCCGTCGACGTCGACCGTCTCGCCGACGAGGCGCCCCGGCATGTGGCGCTTCAGCGCGTCCTTGACGACCATGAAGCCGACGAACGGGCCTCCGAACTGCGTCGGGACTCCCCACGCCTGCCCTTCGCCGACGGCGATGTCGAAGCCATGCGCGCCCGGCGGATTCAGGATCCCGAGCGACGTCGCCTCGTTGATCACCGCGATCTTGATTGACGGCGTGCTCGCCGCGATCGCGTCGTAGTCTTCGACCACGCCCAGAAAGTTCGGCGACTGCACGGCGACGGCGAACGCGTCCGTCGCCGCGGCGCGCAGCGCGTCCATGTCGACACGCCCGTCGCCCTTCCAGCCCACCTCCACGATCTCGATGCCGAGGTTCTGGACGTACGTGCGGACGGTGGCGGTGTACTGCGGGTGAACACTCCTGGCGATCACCATGCGCCTCTTCCCTTTGCCGACGCGCTCGGCGAGCAGGACCGCCTCACAGAGCGCGGTCGAGCCGTCGTACATCGAGGCGTTCGCCACGTCGAGCCCGGTCAGCAGGCACTGGTGCGTCTGGTATTCGAAGATCGACTGCAGCGTTCCCTGCGAGACCTCGGGCTGATACGGCGTGTACGACGTGAGGAACTCGGAGCGAAGCAGCAGTTGATCGACGCACGCCGGCTGATAGTGCGCATACGCGCCGGCGCCGAGGAACGAGGCGTGGTCCAGGGCAGTCCTGTTCCGGGCGGCGAGGCCGCGGAACCAGCGGCGCGACTCGACTTCCGACCACGGGCCGGGCACTTCGAGCAGCCGGTGGAGCTTCACCTCGGACGGAATCGAGTCGAAGAGCCGATCGATCGAATCGACGCCGACGACGCGGAGCATCTCCGGCACGTCTTCCGTCGAGTTGGGGATGTAACGATGGCTGTTGCCTGGATCGGTTGGATTCGGGAGGTCTGTCACTATTTTCCTGATTCGGTCTGAACGTACTCTTCGTATTCTTCGGCGCTCATCAATTCGTCGGCTTCGGTCGCATCGGCGACGCGAATCCTGACCATCCAGCCATCGCCGTACGGATCGGTATTCACGAGCTCGGGCTTGTCGGCGAGCGAGTCGTTCACTTCGATGACTTCGCCGCCGACCGGTGAGAAGAGCTCGGAGACCGCTTTGACCGACTCGATGCTTCCGAGCTCGTCGCCCATCTCCAGCTGCGTCCCGACCTGAGGAAGCTCCACGAACACGACGTCACCGAGCTCCTTCTGCGCGTAGTCGGTGATGCCGATCGTGCCGGTGTCGCCTTCCACGTGCACGTACTCGTGGCTCTTGGCGTACCGGTTGTCTTCAGGGGTGTTCGCCATCGTGGATCACTCCTTCATCTCGGGCGCTTGTAGAACGGTGTCGGGACGACACGCGCCCTCGTCTCTTTTCCGCGGATGAGAACGGTGAACTCGGAGCCCTGGGCCGATTTGTCGAGCGGAAGATATGCGAGACCGATCGCTTTTTTCAATGTTGGCGAATGCGTTCCGCTGGTGACGACGCCGATCTCTTCCTTGCCGTCGATGACCGGATAACCGTGACGGGCGATACCGCGGTCGACCATCTCGAACCCGACCAGTTTCCGCCTCGGTCCCTCGGCCCGTTCGCGCTCCAGAACATCGCGTCCCATGAAGTCGCCCTTGTCCAGTTTCACGATCCATCCCAGGTCGGCTTCGAGCGGCGTCGTCGAGTGGTCGATGTCGTTGCCGTACAGCGCCATCTTCGCCTCGAGGCGGAGCGTATCGCGCGCGCCCAGGCCGCATGGTTTCGCGCCGGCGTCGACGAGTTTGCGCATGATCCGCGATCCGTGCCCGGGTGCGACGTAGACCTCGAATCCGTCTTCGCCCGTATAGCCGGTCCGCGACACGATCGCCGGCGCTCCGTCGACCTTTCCCTTCGCGAACCGGTAGTACTTCATCGGTGCGAGATCGACATCGGTCAGCGGCTGCAGGATGCGCTGCGCGTCCGGTCCCTGGATCGCGAGCTGTGCGTAGTCGGCGCTGACGTTCTTCACCTCGACGTCCATCCCTTTCGCGCACTCGCTCAGCCATTCGAAGTCCTTGTCGGAGTTCGATGCGTTCACGACTACAAAATAGTCGTTGGAGCTGTTGCGATAGATGAGGATGTCGTCGACGAATCCGGCGGTCGGATACAGCAGGCCGTTGTAATGTGCGCGGCCGTCTTCGAGCTTGCTGACGTCGTTGCAGGTCGCCTTCTGCAGAAGCTCGGATGCCTTACCTCCGCGTACCGTAATCTCCCCCATGTGCGACACGTCGAAGATGCCGACCTTCGTCCGCACCGCTTCGTGCTCGTCGAGAATTCCGGAGTACTGGACCGGTAGCTCCCACCCGCCGAAGTCCACCATCTTCCCGCCGAGCTCTTTCTCGAGATCGTTGAGAGGAGTCTTCTTCAGCGGGGAATCATCCATGGGTCCTCCGAGGGGACGGTTACGCTAACATAAGTTCTCGGTTTGATAACGGGAGGGCGGGTGCAAGACGAGATCGGGCAGTTCCTCAATCATTTAACGTACGAGAAGAATGTCTCGATCAACACCGTGTCCGCCTACCGCACCGACCTGGAATCGTTCGTCGACTTCCTCTGCAACGACTACTTCACCCTCGGACGCGATCAGCTCGAGTTTCGTCGCGTCGACAACCTGACGATCCGCGCGTATCTCGCGCACCTTGCGCGGCGCCGACTGTCCCGCTCGTCGATCGCACGCCACCTCTCCGCTCTCCGTTCATTTTTTCGACATCTGATGCGGGAGGGTGGAGTGGACGCGAATCCCGCGCGCGAGGTGGCGACGCCGAAACGCGAGAAGCACTTGCCGTCGGTGATGCAGCCGACCGATGTCGCTCTGCTGCTCGAGCAACCGGACGTCGAGACGCCGCTCGGTCTTCGCGATCGCGCGTTCCTCGAGCTGATGTACGCATCCGGCCTTCGCATCGGCGAGCTCGTCGGGATCGATCTCGACGACGTGGAGTTGCGTGCGCGACTCGTCAAAGTGCGAGGCAAAGGCGCAAAAGAGCGGATCGTGCCCTTTGGGTCGAAAGCCGAAGAGGCGATCCGCGCATACCTGCCGCTGCGCAGCGCGGCGTCGGACGAGACCGCGGTTTTCGTCAACTACCGCGGCCGGCGCATCACCACACGCAGCGTGCGCCGGCTGTTCGACCGCTACGTCCGCGGCGCCGCGTTGCGGGCCGGCATCTCGCCGCACACGCTCCGCCACTCGTTCGCCACCCACCTCCTGAACGCCGGTGCCGACCTCCGCGGCATCCAGGAGCTCCTCGGCCATGCTTCGTTGTCGACGACGCAGAAATACACGCACCTCAACGACTGGGAGCTGCTGAAGGTCTACAAAAAGGCTCACCCGCGAGCATGATCCGATCGCGGACCGCCGATCGCAGATCGCAGGAGAGCGCGACCTATAATTAGCGGATTCCATGATTCGTGCGATCGTCCACCAGGGTTCGATCGGTCAGACGATCGAGTACTTCGCAGTCGTCGCCGGTCCCGACGTCGATCGCCGGTTCTTCTTCGAACAGATCAACGCGCCGCGCGGCGATATCGTCCGCTACTTCAGCGGCGGCAACGAAGTGACGCTGAATCCCGAAGGCGTCCGTTTCCACGGCAACGGCGGCATCTTCGGCGAGTACATGTTCGGCGGCCACCTTCCGGTCGGAGACCTGCTGAACGACGAAGTGGTCAATCGCCTCGTTCTGTTCGGCACGACGATCGATCCCGGCACGCACGATCTCCGGTTCTCGTACAGCACGGACGGCTTCGAGACGTACGACAACCTCTTCCTGCAGGGGAACGCCGTCGCGAACTACTTCTTCTTCGTCGATGACCGCAAGCGCTTCCCCGACCTGACCGACCGCCAGGCCGAGACGCTGCGCAAGGCCGGCAAGCTGCTCAAGCGCTCGCGGAAAGTGGGCAAGGGCAACTTCATCGCGCTCGCGCACGAGATCCTGGACGGCCTGAACGAAGACGGCAGCACGCTGGTCATCCTTCGCATCATCCATCGCGCGAACCAGAGGTTCTACGAGGCCTGCAAGCATGCATACCTGTCGAACCGCTCCATCGTGGAGGTGGCGTCGACGTACGCCGACGTCGAAGCGATCGGCCGTGTCGAGACCTACCAGCGCGAGCGCATCCAGATCCACGTCATCTACCACGACCCCAACAACCAGGAGCTGATCGACGAGTACAAGCGCATTCTCGCTTCGTGCGCGGGCTCGATCATCAATTCGTCGGCGCGAGCCCGGCTGATGCGCATCCGCACGCTTGCGCTGCGCAACGACGTTCCGCTCTCGATCTTCGACACGCTCGAAGAGATCCTGCTGCAGGAGTCGCGCGTCGAATCGGACGCCGCCGAGCCCGACTACATCCGCTCCGCCCGGGAGATCCTGGGCGGGTTCCTCCTCGGCAAGAGCATCAACCGCAAGCTCTCTTCGCTGGACATGGTCCAATTGATGGACGACAAACAGCGCGCCGCGGCCAATCGCGATCAGACGTTCGAAGAACTGCTCCTCGACACCGGCCGCCAGATCGATGAGATCGCGCGCATCGACGACGATGTCGACCGTCTCGAATCCTTCGGTGAGCTTGTCACCCTGTTCGACCGCATCGATCACACCACGACGCTGATCAACAAGCTAGCGTTCATGGATGATGTCGAGCTGACGCAGGAGCAGGTTCGCTCGCTCATCGGCAACATGCAAATCTTCGAAGCGCTGCGGCGCGGGCTGTTCCAGCAGCTGTTCATCGATCCGATCATCTCGAACGAGTACGCGCTCTCGTACGGCAAGAAGAAGCTGTACGCGCTCACTCTCGGCCTGATCTCCATCGAGAACAGCGAGATGTCGATCGCCGACGTGACGCAGTCCATCGCAGCGATCAACAGCAGCGAGCGCGCGTACTTCGCGGTCTATAACACCGCGCGACGGCGCATGGCCAACTTCTATCTCGAGCTGAACACAGCCGAAGGCCGCGAGACGTTTCGCCGCGAGATCCGCGCCGAGATCTCGCAGAACGAACAGCTGCACGAGCTGCAGGATTCGATCACCGAGTCGCTGCTCGAGGAAGTGATCACGAAGATCCGCCTCGAGGCGTTCTACATCAATCAGCTCCTGCCGAAGATCATCGACGAGCAGGACGCGAAGCTGCGGAGCGATTTTCTGTCGAACTCCGGGCTGGACCTCTTCCAGATCGAAGAGCTCGAGAGCGAATACTTCGAGATGCGCGCGCTGCCGCCGCAGTTGCTCGACTCGGTGCGGCGCAACGAAGGCGTGGCTCGACCGGCGGCGAAGAGATGATGGCCAAGCTCAGCATAGACTCGGAATAGCATGAACCGCCTCGCCAACGAGACCTCGCCTTACCTGCTGCAGCACGCGCACAACCCGGTCGACTGGTACGCGTGGGGCGACGAGGCGTTTGCGAAAGCGCGCAGCGAGGACAAGCCGGTCTTTCTGTCCATCGGGTACTCGGCGTGTCACTGGTGCCACGTCATGGAGCGCGAGTCGTTCGAGGATGACGCCACGGCGGATCTGCTGAACCGCGAGTTCGTGTCGATCAAAGTCGATCGCGAAGAAAGGCCCGACATCGACGCGATCTACATGCAGGCGGTGCAGCTGATGACCGGCCAGGGCGGCTGGCCGATGTCGATGTTCCTCACGCCTGACGCCCGTCCGTTCTACGCCGGAACGTACTTTCCGCCGGACGACAGCCGCGGGATGCCGAGCTTCAAACGCGTGCTCAAGCACGTCTACGAGACGTACAAGTCGCGCCGCAACGACGTCACCGAAGCGGCCGAGGAAGTGCAGCGCGCGATCGCCGCGTCGATGCGCATCGCCGGCGAAAAGCGCACTGTCGACCGCGTTGCGCTCGAGCGCGCCGCCACGCGCATCGCCCAAGGGTACGACGCGGTCAACGGCGGGTTCGGAAGCGCGCCGAAGTTCCCGCCATCGATGACGCTCGATTTTCTGATGCAGGTGTCGTGGCGCAGCGGCGACCTGTCGCTGCTCGATATGGTCACCAGCACGCTCATCAAGATGGCGCGCGGCGGCATCTACGACCAGATCGGCGGCGGCTTCCATCGGTACTCCGTCGACGCGAAGTGGCTCGTTCCGCACTTCGAGAAGATGCTGTACGACAACGCCCTGCTGGCGAGGTTGTACACGCGCGCGTGGCAGATGACGAAAGGGGCGTTGTTCGCACGCGTCGCACACGAGGTTCTCTCGTTCATCAAACGCGAGATGACCTCGCCGGAAGGCGGGTTCTACTCGACGCTCGACGCCGACTCGGAAGGTGAAGAAGGGAAGTTCTACGCCTGGTCGCGAGCCGAAGTCGTTGAAGCGCTCGGCGAGGACGACGCGAAAGCCGTCTGCGCTCTGTACGACATCACCGATCGCGGCAACTGGGAAGGCAAGAACATCCCGAACATGCCTCGCGATCCGAAAGCCGTCGCGGACAACCTCGGCATCACGGTCGAGCAACTCTCCGAGCTCGCTTCGCGGAGCAAGGCGAAACTGTACGAGGTGCGAGAGCGCCGGATTCGCCCCGGCCGTGACGAGAAAATCCTCACCGGCTGGAACGGCTGGATGCTCGCCGCATTTGCGGATGCCGCCGCGGCGTTCGATCGCGACGAGTATCGCGCCATCGTCCGGCGCAACGCCGATTTCCTGATCGGCCGGATGACCGGCGATCGGATCATTCGCAGCGGCAGGATCCCCGGCCTGCTCGAGGATTACGCCGGCGCGGCGTGGGGTCTGGCACTCGCGTACGAGGCGACGCACGAGCGCCGCTATCTCGATCGCTCGCGAGCGCTCGCCGAGCAGATCCTGACGCGCTTCAGGGATGACGCCGGCGGCGGATTCTTCGACACGCCCGTCGATCACGAGCAACTCATCACTCGGCCGAAGGAGCTGTTCGACAACGCCACGCCATCCGGCAACAGCATGACGTGCGAGGTGCTGCTCCGCCTGGCACTCCTTTTCGGCGAGCAGCGTTACGCGGACGTCGCGACCAGTACGATCGATGCGATCTGGGCAGTCGCCGAACGCTACCCCTCTGCCTTCGGCTTCCTCCTCGGCACCGCGGAGTGGCGCGAAGGGCAGCCGAAAGAGATCGCGATCAGCGGCCCGGTCGACGACGAGCGGTTCCGCGCGTTGCGGAGGATCGTCGGTCAAACCTACCTGCCGCACCGCGTTCTCGTCGGCGGCGAAGCGTCATCCGATCTGCCCCTGCTCGAGAACCGGCCGCACAGCAAAGTCGTCGCGTATGTCTGCCAGGCCTACGCGTGCCTCGAGCCGACGAGCGATCCCGACCGCCTGCGCGTTCTGATCGGCGCTGCAAACGCTCCTGGCAGCGCGCAATCCCAGGGAACCTAGACGCCTACGGCGTTTTCGGCACCATCACGACCTGCGACTTCGTTTCGGCGCTCTCGTTGCCGCTCTTGTCGACCGCGGTCACCGAGTAGTAGTACTCGATGCCAGGCAACACGGACTCGTCGCCGAAGTGCGTCTGGTTGATCGGCAGTCCGTACGTGAACTTCACCCGGCCCGCTTTTTCGGTGCGGTAGATGTTGTACCCGGCAAGGTCGGGTGCGTCGACGGGATCCCACACCAGCCGCACGACCTTCGTCTCGACGAGCGCGGTCACCGACGCGGGCGGCGGCGGCGGTATCAGATCTTTGAATGTTGCCGTCGCCGGTTGTGATGGATCGCTCTCAACGCGCGGCGGACCGGCTGCCGCAACAGCAGTAACGCGGTAATCGAACGTGCCGTACGGCGGGACATCCGTGTATTCGGTGCGCGGGACCGGCGACGGATTGACGGCCACGGAGAATTGATCGAGCGACTCGCCGTGCGAGACACGATAGATGTTGTAGCCGGCGATGGCAGGCTTGGCATCGCCGGTCGCTGCTTTCGCCGGCACCGCCCACGCGAGCGTCACGCCTTCGGCTTTCGCCGTTGCGGTGAGATTGGCCGGTGGATCGGCGACGTCGAGCGGAATGATCGACACGAGATTCGAGAAGTCGCTCCGCGCGCCGACGCCTTCGGTGACCACGCCGTAAGTGATCCGCACCGGCCGGCCGGAGGTGGCGCGGAATGGGGGGGTGTCTTCGTAGACGAGCTTCGCGCCTATGGTCGCGCCCGGCAAGTTGGCGCCTTCTATGCTCTCGATCCTCTGGCTGAGCTTCGCAAATTGCGCTGCCGTCAGCGGCGGCGCGGTCGCAGACTGGCCGACGACCGATGCAACGGCGGAGTCAGGCGTCATCGTCCCGCCCGGCTGGGCCGTCGGTGTCGCAGGAAGCTCTTCGATGTATCGGTACAGCGTGACACGCCTGATCGAGGGAAGCGTCTTTCCGGCGGTCGTCAGCGCCGGGTAGCTCCAGGACAACACGAGCTTGTTCGCCCGCTGTGTTAAAAGCAGGTCGCTGGTGGCTTTGGGGATGAGGGGAACGGGCGCATGGGGGTCACCACGTTTGCCACAGGCGAGCGTTAGCAACACGAACAAGACAATGAGCCGTTTCAACGGCGCGAATTCTAACGGACAGAAGGATGCAGGATGTGCGGAATCATCGGTTATGTAGGAACCCGTGACGTCGTCCCCGTTCTGATCGGCGGACTGAAAAAACTGGAGTACCGCGGCTACGACAGCGCGGGCATCGCGGTGGTGAACGGCCACGGCGTCGACGTCGTCCGCGCGGAAGGGAAGCTCACAAATCTCGAATCAAAGCTCAAAGAGGCGCCGCTCCACGGCACGTTCGGCATGGGCCACACGCGCTGGGCCACGCACGGCAAGCCGAACGAGAACAACGCGCATCCGCATCGCGACTGCACGGGCAAGATCGTCGTGATCCACAACGGCATCATCGAGAACTTCCTGCCGCTCAAGCAGCGCCTGCAGAAAGCGGGACACGAGTTCAAGACCGAGACGGACACCGAGGTCGTCGCGCATCTGATCGAAGAGAACATGAAGGACGGCACGAAGTTCGTGCCGGCAGTGAAGAAGACCCTCAAGGAGCTCGAGGGCCACTACGCGCTGGTGATCATCGACGGCGACGAGCCGGGGACGATCGTCGCGGCGAAGCACGGGCCACCTCTCGTCATCGGTCTCGGCGAAGGCGAGAACATCGTCGCCTCCGACGCCGCGCCTCTGCTCTCGTACACGCGCAACATCATCTATCTCGAAGACGGCGAGTACGCGGTCGTCAACGACAGACGCGTCGATCTCTTCAGCGAAGACGACAAGGCGGTCGACCGGCAGCCGAAAAGGATCATGTGGGACGCCGTGGCCGCGGAGAAGGAAGGCTACCGGCACTACATGCTCAAGGAGATTCACGAGCAGTCGCGCGCGGTCCGCGACACCTTCAACGGGCGCATGTTCGAGGAGTCGGGTGAGGTCTACTTCAACGACCTGCAGTTCACGCCCGAAGAGTGGGCGAAGTTCAAGCGCGTGCACATTGTGGCCTGCGGCACTTCGTGGCACGCAGGCCTCGTCGGCAAGTTTCTCCTTGAAGACGCCGCGCGGATTCCGATCGAGGTCGACTACGGATCGGAGTATCGCTACCGCAATCCGATCGTCGACGAGAACACGCTGGTCATCGGCGTGACGCAATCGGGCGAGACCGCCGACACGATCGCCGGCATGCAGGAAGCAAAGAAAAAAGGCGCCAAGCTCATCACGATCTGCAACGTCCTCGGCGCGGCGGCAACGAGGATGTCGGACGGCGTGATCTACACGAACGCAGGACCGGAGATCGGCGTCGCATCGACGAAGGCGTTCACGACACAGCTCACCGCGTTCTACCTCCTCGCGCTGTACGTGCGTCAGCTGCGCGGCGAGAACCGCGACGACATCCGCTACGCGATGCACGAGATGCGCGTGATCCCGCACAAGATCGAGACGCTGCTCAAGCAGGAGAAGCACATCGAGCGTCTCGCCAACAAGTACCACAACTCCCAGGACTTCCTTTTCCTCGGACGTGGCGTGCACTACCCGATCGCCCTCGAGGGCGCGCTGAAGCTGAAAGAGATCTCGTACATTCACGCCGAAGGCTATCCGGCCGGCGAGATGAAACACGGACCCATCGCGCTGATCGACGAGAACCTGCCGGTCGTGGCCATCGCCACGCACACGCCGGTGTACGACAAAGTCGTGTCGAATCTCCAGGAAGTGAAGGCCCGCGACGGGAAACTGATCGTCATCTGCGACGAAGGCGACGACGCGATGAAGAAGATGGCCGACGACGTGATCGAGATTCCGTGGGCTGTCGAGCCGCTGCAGCCGATCCTGTCGGTGATCCCGACGCAACTGCTCGCGTACTACATCGCGCTGCGGCGCGGATGCGACGTCGACCAGCCGCGCAACCTCGCGAAGAGCGTCACGGTCGAGTAAAGGACCAGGAGCGCGATCGTCGCGAACGTGATGGCCCGGCCGATCACGAACGACTGCGGCAGGTAGTGCAGCACGATCGTGTGCTTTCCGTCCGGGACGAACACGCCGAGGAACGCGTGATCGGCGCGGTGCACCTCGACGCGGTGACCGTCGAGATACGCGCGCCATCCCCGCCACGCCGCCTCGCTGATCACGACGAATCCGGGACCGTGTTTCACGACATCGATGTGCAACCGGAAGCGGTGCCACCGTGCGTTCGCTTCTCCGCTGCCGTTCGGACCTTCGATGACGTGGGGCTGCTCGATGGCGACCCAGCCCTGGTCCGCGAAGTCGTTCGTGGCCGCCATCTGCTCGACCTCCTGCTGCGACGGCACGCCGATGCGCACGTTGCGCGGCACGAATGCGCGCGGCAGGACCCGCTCGTTCTCGATCAGCCGGGTGTACATGTCGAACGTGACGTTGTGCCAGCCCGGCGGAATCGGATCGGAGACGTTCAGAAATGCGAAGCGCACGTTCATCATCGACAGGATCGGCCGCGTGAGGTCCAGGACTGAGTGGGGCTCGTGCGAGCTGATCGTCGACCACATGCGATACGTCTCAGCAAGCGGCGCGAGCGTCATGGCCGTGGAGCC